>CAZTAH010000008.1:0-14415 GCA_964611515.1 uncultured Candidatus Saccharibacteria bacterium
CTTATTACACCTGTTTATCTAGAGCCCTAAATTAAAAAATAGTTTACAACTCTGTCTTTGAGTAGTCCATACTTGTAGACTTCATTGAGTTTTTAGATCCAATATAATTGTTGAAAAACAAGAGAAACATTAATACTATAATTAAACCTAGTCCCTTAAGTATTATTTTTTGGTCTATTTTTTTTCTATTGGTTATTGTGTATATCAGTAGAGAAATAAAAATTAGAATGGACAGAATAAACAAATAAACACCTAACACTCCCTGAAAAAGAGCTCCCATTTTATAGAAAAAATTTGTTTTTTCTTTTGTCTTAATTTCTACTCCCCCTTCTTCCTCTACCAAAATCTCTGCTTCTTCTTCTTCTTTTTTTTCTTTTTCTTCTTCTGTCTTATCATCAGCCTTTTCAATCTTCCCTGTCTTAACCTCTTCTCCTTTTAAATCTTCGGCTCCCAAGACTTTCTCTGTTTTGTCTTCTTCTTTTATTTTATTATTTTCTGCATCTACTTTATCCACAACAACCTTCTCTGCTGAAATTTTTTCCTGCCCTATTGGATTAGCATAAACCTGAACAACATAAACAGCTTCTCTTCCTTGATATGATCCTGTGGCAGTAGCGGTCCCTATCTCTGTATAATTCTCCTTAACGATATTAGCTCTGTGGGTTGGACTATTCATCCAAGCTTTTGTTATATCTTCAGACTCAGAAAAATTTATCGCTAAATTTTCTCCTGCATATCTATAATCATATCCGGCTTTTTCAAGCCAGAACCAAGGAGTTTTTCCCTCTGGACTGGTATGAGCAAAGTATTCATTAAGAGCCATATCGTCTGCTTTCATTTGAGCAGCTTGATTTAGAATAGGATTGATTGTTAATGTTTTTAAGTTCTCAGACTCTCTTTCTATATTAGTTAAATCATTTAGCACAGACGGCAAAACAGCTGCCATTTCTCCTTTTAGGCTTAAGTCAGTCAAGGTTGGTAAAACAAAACCAAAAGCCTCAATAAAAATAACAGTAATTAATATTATTTTTAAGACTTTATCACTTAGAAAACGAGGAATATTATTATTTTCCTCGTTGGGAATTAAAAAATTTTTTAGTAAATTTTTCATTTTACTGTCTTATAATTATACCAAATAAAACCCTACTTGTAAAGCAGGGTTTTATTTTAGCCTTATGTTATAACTATTTATTTAGGAACCCTCTTGTTTCTGGGCCAACGATACCGTCAACTTTTAGCTTATTAGATAACTGATAAGCAATTACTCCAGCAAAAGTATTCTTTCCAAAAATACCATCAACTTTTCCGCAATCAAAACCTAAGTCATTTAAGAATTTTTGTAATTCTTCAACTTCAGTTCCTCTTGATCCTGTCTTTAGAAGTAGGGTGAAATTATATTTTTCAGCACCCAAAACTTGTCCTTCTGGCGCTGTTTCTACTATTGGGGTTATTGTTGTGATACTTTCAACTGGTGGTCTGTATCCAATTCTTGGAATACTTGATTCTGTGTAAGTAGTATAGACAGTCATATGCCTTGTCCAGACAACTAAATCTCTTCCTGAGTCTATTTTACAATCAGCTCCTCCTTCTCCTAAGCCAGACCCGTCAGCTGGGTTACAGATATTAGTTACAGGAGTAAATACTCCATCTCTGGACCAACCTACTAAGTGACCTGCCTTTCCTGTAAATGTTATCTTGACTGGCTTATCAAATAACAAAGGAGTATTCCCTCCAACTTCTATGGAATAAACATTTTCTGTTCTCATTCCGGAAGACGGACTTGGCTGAACAGGGGTTCTGACAACTGTAGGGACCTGAAGAACTCCATCCCAGTCTGACCCTCCGGTGATAGTTAGATCTTCTGGAAAACTCACAATAACAGACATATTTCCATCTCCAGCGTCCATTGAGACAGCTCCTTCGAGTTTTCCTTCGCCTTCGCTTACAGGAATTTTTACATCTTCAGTAGCTGTGCCTGGGGGAAGAACTTTTATTGTTCTTTTAGCCACCTCTGACTCATTTCCATAATGATCTTTATATTGGTAATTTCTATAATATGTTCCAACAACACTATTATTAAATGCTTCCCCTTCCCACCAAGCATAAATGTAATAACTATCACTAGGAACAACAACCTGCCCTGAGGATTCCCCCTCTTGTTGTTCTAGCTTTGACTTTATGCTGTCGTCAATTCCTTCTACTCCAATAAAGTCATCACCCATAAAATCTTTTCCAAACTCAATCCGTGTAATTTCTCCTGTTGGTATTTCTGGTGTTGCTACACTAATGCACATTTGACTAACGTCCTCCCCTTTATCCATATTCGTGTTGTTTAATATAAGATAAGCACCACAAGCCTCCTCTCCTTCTTCTTTGGCTGTAGATCTTAATCCCTTTAGGGTGATATAGCCCGAATCTTTTTCTTCTACTTTTACTTGTTCAATAAACTCAACAGAAGGTTTTTCTTCACCTTTGTCTTCTATAAACCAGATCATTCTTGGGTCTGTTCCTTTTTCTTCTGGAAAATGAAAATTAAACGACCCAACTTCTCCTATCATTATTTCTGCATAGCCCTCCTCGTAGTCATATGCCTCTCTAATACGCCCTTGGGATTTACTAAAACTCTTGTGAGTCCTTATGTTTAGTCTTAGGCTTGTCGGGACACCCTCTCTATCAAACTCTCCTGTTAGCCTAATTGTTCCCTCTGGCTGTTCCCCTTTTACATTAACCACATTTGCAACAAAATAATTTTTTTCAATTCCTTCAATTATATTTCCTTTTATTTCCCAATGGACATATTCTTCTTCTGTGTGCAAAACTAAAGCTGCGTTCTCAAAATAATTCTTACTTCCTTTCATTCCTGTTTCTCCTATTATCATTGGTTTTCCTTCTTTGCCAATAAGTTTTCCTTCTTTTATTTTCTTTCCTTTTATTTTTCCTTCTATTCCTGACCCTTCTTCTATTCCAAATTCAATCAATTCTTCAGTTCTTTTGTAGGAAAAATTATTAAGTGTTATTTCCCCGCTTAGTCCTTCAGCTGGTTCTTCAATCTCTGTCTTTATTTCGCCAGAAGTAATTTTACTTTCTGCTTCCTCTCCTGCTAACTCAAAATTTCCGCTTATTTTAATCTTAGGATATTCTATTCCTGCTTTTACTAAATAAGGTATCTCAACTTCTCCTTTAAAGGATTCTGTATCAGCTGTTCCTTCTAAGACCCAAAGGTCTATGTTGTTTTCTTTTAATCTATTATTTTGCAAGGCTTCGTCTTCTGGACTCATGTTTAAAATTACTCTAAATTCCCCTGACTTTTTCCACCAAGATATTCCGAGATCGCTGTCATTATCTATCTTGGCATCAGTTTCCCCCCACACTGGCTCTCTATCCTTCATTTCTAAATCCCAATTAATCTTTAACACCCCACCATCTACGAAAAACCCCTCCTCTTTCTCACCAATGAGATCATTTTTAAAAGAAAAGCTACCTCCCTTTATTCCTCCCTCAAAAATAAGATCATTATAATCAAGCCCCCCCCCATCTGCTATTGCCACTTTTGCTTCCTTAAGATTTAAAAAACCGCCAATTGCGAAAACGGCGATTAGGGCAAAAACGAATAATACTTTATTCTTTATATTTAATTTTTTCATAATAATTTTTAGTGATTAATAATAATAGACTTTTGTCTTTTTTAATTTAGTACTTAACTCTAAGCTGACAGTAGCACATATATTAAAATAAATCAATCTCCACACCAATATCTTTATTAGGTGTAAAGATATTGGTGTGCAGACGGGTCCCCATGAGCTAATCTAACCTTATTTTATAAGGGTAAAAAATCTCTTGGTGTAACAAGACGGACGGCCGTCCACTTTGTTACCCCCACTACCCACTTCTAAGAATAAAGAGAAGTGGGTGTGCGGACAGGCCCTGCGTAGCTCTAGCGAAGTAGGAACAGGCCCCCAACAGCTAATGAGCCTATCAGGTGTGAGAATATTACAATATTACACAGGACCATCCTTCGCACAGGACGGTCCTGTGTATATGTTAGCGCTAGAGGTCTAGGACGGTCCTAGATAACTAAACATCTAGTTTAGCCATTTTTGCATTGTTTTGAATAAATGTTTTTCTTGGCTGAACCTCACTTCCCATTAAAGTATCAAATATCCTGTTTGCCTGCTCGGCATCTTTAATAGTCACCTGCTTAAGAGTCCTGGTAGCAGGATTCATTGTTGTCTCCCATAACTCTTCTGCGTTCATTTCTCCCAATCCTTTAAATCTTTGAATATATACTTTTGCTGTTTTCTTTTTATCTTTTGTTTTTTTATCTTGAGTGTCTTCCTCCGCTTCCTCTATCTCCTCAATTTCTTCTTCCTCCTCTCCCTCAAGTAATTCTTCTATATCTTGAGCATCTTTTCCTACTATTTCATCTCTCTCCTCTTCGTTGTAAGCATAAAAAACATCTCTGCCTTTTTTAATCTTAAATAAAGGAGGCTGAGCCATGTATACATAACCAGCATCTATTAAAGGTCTAAAGTATCTAAACATTAGTGTTAAAAACAAAGTTTCTATGTGAGAACCATCCACATCAGCATCTGTAGCTATAATGATTTTATGATAGCGAGCTTTTTCTAATTCAAAAGTGTCTCCAATGGAAGTCCCCATTGCTACTATTAGATTTTTTATCATTTCACTGGCTAACATTCTATCCAAGCGAGCTCTTTCTACATTTAAAATTTTTCCACGGAGAGGCAATATAGCCTGAGTTCTTCTGTCTCTTCCCATCTTAGCAGTACCACCTGCAGAGTCTCCCTCTACAATAAATAACTCTGCGCTCTCAGCATCTTTTACCTGACAATCTGCCAACTTCCCTGGCAAAGTCATTCCCTCTAGTGCTCCTTTTCTTAAAATAGAATCCTTGGCTGCTTTAGCTGCTTTTCTTGCTCTTAATGCCAAAATAGATTTATTTATTATTGCCTTTGCCTCGTTTGGGTTTTCCTCTAAGAAAGAAGTAAGAGCATCTCCAAACACTGAAGTTACAGCCCCTTGTGCTTCTGGTGATCCTAATTTTGTCTTAGTTTGTCCTTCAAATTGAATTTCTCTCAATTTTACAGATATAACTGCTGTTAGACCCTCCAATACATCCTCTCCTGTAAAGCCCCCATCGCTTTCTTTTGCTAAATTGTTCTTTTTAGCATAGGTATTTATAACTCTGGTTAGAGCCATCTTAAACCCTGTTATATGAGTCCCCCCTTCTCCTGTATAAATATTATTAGCAAATGGCTCTAAGTTAAAGTTGATATCATCTACATATTGAAGGGCAACTTCTACCGAAATACCATCTATTTCTTTTTCTATATGAAAAATAGAAGGGTGAATTGGTTTCTCTTCTTGGTTGTAAAACTTTACTAAAGAAACTAATCCTCCCTCAAAATAGAAAGTGGTAGACGGAGCCTCTACTCCTAATTCTCTAAACCAGAAAACATCATTGTAGTTCTTTTTGTTTTTTTCCTCTGTTGACGGGTCCCACTCTCTGGCATCTATAATTTCTATTCTTAGTCCTTTTACTAAATATGCTTGCTGTCTTAGGTGTCCGATTATTGTTTCTAAGTTAAACCTTAAGTCCTGAAAGATCTCTTCGTCTGGCTTAAAAGAAATAATTGACCCATTCTCTTTAGAGGCCCCCATTTTTTTGACAGCAGTTTTCTTTTTTCCCTGAGAATATTCCTGTACATACCTTCCCCCGTCTTTATGAATTTCAGCTCTCATAAAAATAGACAGGGCATTTACCACTGAAGCCCCCACTCCGTGTAAACCACCTGAAAACTTATAGCCACTATTATCTCCTCCAAACTTTCCTCCTGCGTGAAGAGTGGTCAATACTGTTTCTAAGGCAGAGACCTTAGTTTTAGGGTGAACATCTACTGGTATCCCCCTACCATTATCTGCTATTCTTATAGAATTATCTGGCAACAATACAACTTCAATCAAGTCTGCATATCCACCCATCGCTTCGTCTCTAGAGTTATCAAATATTTCCCAAACTAAATGGTGCATACCATCAGGGCCTGTTGTTCCTATGTACATTCCCGGCCTCCTTCTGACTGGATCCAATCCTTCTAGAATAGAAATCTGATCTGCTTTATATTTTCCTTGTTTCTTATCTATTTCTTTTTTTGCCATAAAAATAATTTAAAAATGCCCTTCATTTCCGGCCATTTTCCTTCCTATATTATAGCAAAAATTAGCACAATTAACAAATCTTTTTTATTTATTATGCCCTTATGATTAAAGAGTTTTTTCTTATTTTCTTCCTTCTTTAGCTATTTCTGAGTATATAAACCTAGAGATAACCTCTAAGCCAACTTGTTGTTTAAAAAAATCACTTCCCCTTGTCATTATGCATAATAAATAAGGGTTCTCTGGATAGTAAACAATCCCGCAATCATGAAGTTGGGTTAACTTTCCAATTTTTCTTTCTCCAAATTTATGAGCTACTTCAATTTCATCTTTGGGCAAACCCGCTACTATGCCATTTTTATAACTAGTTTGAGCTAATAGGATAAGTAGTTTTTCAGACATAGATCTGCTTAAATAGGAAGCATTAAATAAAACTCTAAAAAAAGAAGCATACTCCCTAACTTTTATCCCGCTATCATCTTCTAGGATTTCAGTTGGAACTCCTGTGACTGAGAAAACATTATACAAGTATTCACTTGGTATATATCTATCTAGAATAAGGATAGCTGAATTGTCCGATTCTTTTATTAGTGATTCCATTACCTCCATCAATGTATATTCCTTATTTGCTTCTAGTAGACTACCTGTTTTTATATTCATTATTTGATTTAACTCTAAGTCCTCCTCTGTTACTGTTACCTTTGTGTCTAAATAACCTATATTGTCTTCGGCGTATTTCATCAAAGACATAGCGATGGGAATTTTTAACAAACTAGCAGGTAGAAACTTCTGATCTTCATTAACTCCTAACCAAGGACCATTATTTAAGTCCCTAAGATAGACAGAAATCTCTTCTATTCCATAAGTGTTTTTTACCTGACTTACTTTCCTCTTTAATTCAGAATGAGAAATTGACCAGATGTTAGAAGAAAAGTCATTTTCACAGTCTAGAATAGGGTTGGTGTATTGATAGCTTCTTATTTGTTCTCTGGTTATTTTCTTGCCTATCTTGCTCCCCCCGTCAATCTTAATAAATACAATGATGAGAATAATTACTATTAAAAATATATTTAATTTGAAATTAAATTTTTTATCCTGAGTGATTTTCCTAAAAACTCTGGTCATAAATTTATCTTATTTCATAACCCAATTCTTTTACTTTGGAATAAATAGCATCTGTGATGGGAGCAATTTCCTCATCAGTTAAAGTTCTCTCCTTGGATTGAAATACCAGTCTGTAAGTGTAAGATATTTTTTCTTCTTTTTCATATTTATCTATTAAAACTGGATCTCCTGTGATCAGCTCTCCTCCTAGACTTTTGTACAATTCCTCTAGTTCTTTGTTATCTGTGTTCTTTGGCACCCAAATAGAGATATCTCTAACAATGAAAGGAAAAACAGACCAAGGTTTAAAATACTGTAAATCCTTAATGTCTTTTAGTGAAAATAAATAATCATTTTTTTCTCCTGTGATTGAAGAATAATATTCATCTAAACTAAATTCTTCTATTTTATTCTTATCTCCAAATGCTACTCTAATTTCTTCTTTGTCTTTAATGAAAACAGATCCTATTTCAAATATTTTTATTTCATTAGTTTCTAATAAGGTTAAATTTTTTGTATTCAATTCTAAGCTGGCTTGCAACCCATCACTTAGATTATTTCTCAAGAAATTTTTATTAGAAGCAGAAGCTAAAACTGAAACTTCTCCTTTGTCCCCAAAAGCAGAAGTCATGACTTCTTGATATCCTTCTTCTTTTAATTTATTTTTAACTATTACTGTTTTTATCCATATAGAATTATCCGTGTGGTTTGTTTTTAAATTAGGCATAACCGGCTCAATTTTATCATAGCCGTAAACTCGTCCTATTTCTTCGGCTAAATTATGTGGCCCTAGGATGTATAACCTTTCTGTCGGTGTTTCTATGATCCAATTTCCTTCATCATTTTTTCTGTATTGATATTTATAATTGTTTAAAATTTTTTCTACTTCGTTTTCTGGTATATTTATTCCCAACAAGCTATCTAAGTATTTTTTAGATAACTCTATTTCTTTTTTATCAATCTCTAGTGGGAAGACATCAATTATTTCTTCAAAAATAGCTTCTGGGCAAGTTTCTTTGATTAGACTAGATATTTGACTCATCGCTTTTTCGCAAAGAATTGGGCTTATTCCATTTTCATATCTTTTAACAGCTTCTGTTTGTATGTTTAATCTTTTAGCTGTTTTTCTTATAGAAACAGAGTCAAAATTGGCCACTTCAATTAAAATGTTATAAGTTGAGGGGTCTATTCCTGAATCATCTCCTCCTTTTACCCCTGCTATCGCTACAGGTTTTTCTTCATCACTAATTATTAAATCTCCTTCTTTTAAATCAGAGTGTCTTTCTTCTTCTGGGCCAAAAGATAATAGTTTGATTTTTTCTTTTTCTTTTGCCTGACGAATTATTATTTTAGAACTTTTTAATTTATCTAAATCAAAAGAATGAATTGGTTGGCCAAGATCAAATAAAATAAAATTAGTAATATCTACTATATTATTAATGCTTCTTTGTCCAATAGACTCTAGTTTTTGCTTAAGCCAATCAGGAGAAGGTCCAATTTTAACCCCCCTTATTATTCTTGCCATATACCTATGACAAGATGGTGATTCTATTTTTATTTCTAAATCTGTTTTATTTCCTGAGGCTTCTGTTTGTTTTTTTTCTTTTATTTCTAGGCCCAACAGTCCTGATAACTCTTTTGCCCACCCTTGATGAGATAATAAATCGTGAGCTCTATCCGGTAAAACATTAACTTCTATAATGTGGTCACCATTTTCTATTTTTTCTAATTTTTCTACCTCACATACTTTAGAGGTAATAATATTAGACAAATCCTCTGGCGAAGGAATTTCTGGAATATATTCTTTTATCCAATTATAAGAAATTAACATATTAAAATTGATTAATTCTTAAATCTCCTAAATAAGACAACCTAACATCAGGCACATTTAATCTCATCATCATCAAACGATCCAATCCAATACCAAAAGCAAATCCTTGATATTTATTGCTATCTATTCCACAGTTCTCTAATACCTTAGGATGAACCATTCCTGCTCCCACTAATTCTATCCATCTCTCCCCTCTTTTTAAGTCAACCTCAAATCCTGGTTCTACGAATGGGAAATAGCTAGGGCGAATTCTAATGCCTATTTCTTCTCCTTCAAAAAATCTCCTAAAAAACTCCAAAAGAACCCCTTTCATATTAGCTACTGATATATTCTCTCCTATCATTAATCCTTCTATTTGAAAAAATTGGATTTCATGAGTAGCATCTGTTGATTCATTTCTGTAAACTTTTCCTGGAACAATAATAGCAAAAGGTGGATTTTTTTTATCTTTGGCTAAATTCTCCATATATCTAATTTGAGTATTAGATGTATGGGTTCTTAGAACCAATTCCTCCCTATCTTTAATGAAAAAAGTATCTTGCATGTCTCTGGCTGGATGATCTTTCGGAACATTTAAAGCATCAAAATTATGCCACTCATCTTCCAGTTCGGGCCCCTGTTCTACAGTAAAACCCATATCTTTAAATATAGAAACAGCCTCATTCATTGTTAGAGTTAAGGGGTGAAAGCTTCCTTTTTTGTAATAATTGCCCGTAGTCATAAAGTAAATATTATCATTTTAAAAATTTTTATCCAACTTCTATTAAAACAGGGTCTTTCTTTCAAGTATACACTTCTCTAGGCTTAGGAAATTAAATTATTTATCTTTCTTAAAAATATCTTCAGCTAATTCACAATAAGGACAATCCTCCCTGCTTGCTCCATAAGGTTTAAAATTACAAGACATATCTGTAAAACTTCCATCTCTTAAACTCTTCTGATAGTCCTTAATATCTTGTCTTAGTGACTCCACCTGCTCTTTCTCTATCTTGGTTTTATAAATGGTCTTTTTGCCATCCTCTTCTTCTAAGTACAGAAGCCTGATTTCTTCTATGTGAAAATTTTTAGGACCACTATTTTCCATTAAATAATGATACATGGTTAATTGTCTCATATAGTCTGACATCCTTCCATCTTCTCTCCTTTTCTCTATCTCATTTTTAGATCGTGACTTGCCTGTTTTAAAATCTGTAATTCTTAGCTTGTTATCTTTTTCATATTCTACTAAGTCTAGCTTTCCATATAAAAGAAGATCTGGAAAATCCTTAGTTCTCGTGCTCACTGATTTCTCTGGTTCAAAATCATCAGAAATATCTTTGTAATAATTGTTTAGCCAGCTGAAAACTGAACCCTCAACCCTTTCTTTAATTCTTTTCCTCTCTATCTCATCTTCTATTTTATTTCTTTCTATTTCCAGATCTATTCTTTCTTTGATTTCTTTCTCTTTATTTATTTTTTCTTTTAAAATAATTTCAACAATTCTATGAGCTATAGTTCCTATTATTAAATGAGGAGACCTAGGTTCTGGCATTTTTAAAAAACTCTTAAAATACCACTTCCACGGACACTCAAAGAAATTATTTAGCAAGGTAACAGACACTCTTGTTTTTGTAAAATTATCTTTCACTAATTTTCTTACTTTATCAATTTCCTCTCCTGTTTTTTCTTCTTTTTTTATAGCATATAAACTAGCCCCTGTTTTTAATATATTTTTCTCATTTTCTTTGGCTTTTTTAATGTTGAGAAGATTATCTGGTAACTCTTCTATTAAAGAGGATAGCACCATAGGAGCATCTTTATAGTCCTTATCAGAATAAGATAAATTACAATGTGTTTTAGCTCTAGTGATAGCCACATAAAGCTCTCTTTTTATTTCCTCTTTTCCTTTCTTTTGAATATGTTCTTTTATTTTTTCTGGTAAAACAAATCCTGGACCCCTTCCGGGAGACAGATCTTTTTCTGTTAAATGAGCAATCCAAACAGCCTCAAACTCTAGTCCTTTAGACTTGTGAAAAGTCATAACCCTGATACCATCTTCTTGATCAAACCTAGAAAGGCCCACATAAGCATTGTAAGAAATTAAACGATTTAAATATTCTACAAAAGAACCGGTACTTGTCCTTGGGTCTTTTTCTTCTAACATTAAGGCTAAATGAATCAAGCTCCTGACTATCTCCACTCTGCCTAGGAGTTCTTCGTTGCTTTTTGCCTTATCTATTAATAGCTCATTCCCTATAACACTAATAATAGTGCTTATTCGTTCATCCTGTAATTCATTGATCCATTTTTCCAACTTCTCTCCCCAGGAATAAATCTGATTACCTTCTCCGAATAAGTCTTGCTTTTGCTCTAATAGTAAAGGAACAGATAATTCCCCTTTTATGTCTCTTAAAAAAGTATGGGCAACCAAGGGGTCTATATCACTACTTTTATCTAATAATGAACTAGAGACTAATATAGAATCATGGGGATCATTCATTATTTCCAAAACTCTTTTAATATAACTAAACTCTTTCTGGTCAAAAAGAGAACCGCTAGCTGAATCAGAAACAGGTAGCCCCATAGCAATAAGAATATTAGCTGCTTCTTTTATTTGATAATTAGTTCTCAGTAAAAGAGCACACTCATTCGGGCTTACTCCATCTTTTATTCTTTCCTTAAAATATAAACCTGCTCCAATGATCTCATCTCTTGGATAGGAAAAACTATTTAAACTTATTTTATCCCCCTCTCCCTTTTGGCTTTCTAATTTTTCTGGGTTAATAGAACTAGACAACATTTCATCAGCTAGGGATAAAATTTCCTTAGTGGAACGATAGTTTTTCTTTAAAACTATTAACTCTGTCTTTCCAAAAACATGAGAAAATTCTTCAAAATAAGATAAATTTGCGCCGGAAAAACCATATATTAATTGACGATCATCTCCTACTACAAAAATATTAGGCCTCTCCACTTCTTTCCAAACAGCTTTAAGAAATGAATTCTGTACCCCGCTAGAGTCCTGATGCTCATCTACTAAAACATATAAATAGTTTTCCCTTAATTCATTTCTGGCATCCTCAACATTTTCTGCTAAATATACTGCAAGCTCTAAAACATCATCATAGTCCATCAATCCTAACTTCCTCTTTTCTTCTTCATATAGTTCATAAAAAGAAATTAGCTCCCTGGTTCTTTCTAATGACTTAATTTTATTCAAAACTTCCATCTTAAGCTCTCCTTTTCTGGCTCCTCTAGAGGAAACATTATTTGGATTATTTTTTATCTCTTCTATGTCACCATCTAAATGAACAAGCATTTCATCAGCCGTTATTCTTTCTCTTTTTAAAAGAGAAATTAAGTGCCTAATGTTCCTATAGTACATTCCAGAGTCTGACAAGGGGCTAATGGAGCCCCATTTGTGACTCCTCAAAAGATCATCAATTAAAAAAACAGCTTCATTTTCTCCCATTAATTCTGGTATTTTTTCAAAACCCAAATAATCATAGTATTTTTCTATCAAGCTTATAGAAAAACTATGAAAAGTAGAAACAGTAACCTCAGACCCGCTATTTCCTAAATACTTTCTTAATCGTTCTCTCATTGCCTCTACTCCAGAATTTGTAAAGGTCAAGCACAATATCCCACTAGGCCCTGTATCTGTTTTTTTTAAAATATTACCTATTCTTAGAGACAAGATTTGAGTCTTTCCTGTCCCAGGTCCAGCAACAACCATAACAGGACCTTCAATTGTATCCACTGCTTTTCTTTGTTCTATATTTAATTTTCTTAAAGCTTCCTCAAATTCTTTAGTTGTCATATGGGATTATTATACCATTTTTCTTTTTATAAAATTCTTTTTATATTTTCCAATTTTTGTTCTTTTTATTCTATAGGCCAGAGCCAAGGTACCCAGCTCCTCTCCTAGAGAATTGGCTATATCTCTGACATAAGTTCCAGTGCTACATTTGATTTTGAAATTGGCTAAAAAATAATCCCTGTCTTCTAATATTACATTTTCCCAGACCAATTTAATTTCCTCTTGTCGAAAATCTCCGTTTACTGTGTCTATTCTTTCTTTAATTTCTTTTAATAGTTCTTTTCCATTAATTTTTCTTATTTTTAATAATTTTAATTTTTTAATTTCAACTAATCTTTTGGGTCTTTCTACTTTTTCCCCAGATCTAGCATAAGCAAATAATGGCTTTCCCTTAACAGTTTTAGATGAGAAGGGTGGGTATTTTTGATATATTTTTCCATTAAAATTTTTTAATTTTTCTTTTATTTCGTTTCTTAATTCTCTTTTTTTAATATCACTAAAGCTAACATCCTTAACTTCTCCCAGAATGTCATAGGTATCGGAAGCAAAACCGAATAGCACTTCAAAATAATACTCTTTGTTTAGGGACAAAAATTCTTCTTTTTCTTTTATTTTTTCGTCTACCAATATTAGTAGCAAGCCAGAAGCCATCGGGTCTAGTCTTCCCGCATAGGTCATTTTTGAGTTTTGGTACTCCTTGTTTTCAGAACGAAAAAGCTCCAGTGCTTCCAGGGGGCTTTGTCCTTCTTTTTTGTCTAGAATTATTATCTTTTTCATTGTGTGTTTTTTATCCTAACCAGAGCAGAAGTGTTATCTTTCTTTTTTATAATTTCAAGTCCTGTTAAATCTAATATATTTTCCAGACTACCATATTCATCTATTTTATCATTATAAGCATAAGCTAAAATATTCTTGGAGTGGCTCTTGATCCAATTGATTAGCTTCTCTTTTTTAGCATAATTACTTTGCCTTTCTAAAAATCTGCCAGGCATAAGTATGACTAAGTCAAAAACTGTATTATCAGATAAGATCTCCGGGGTATTAAAAATATTACCAACAAAAAAATTATCAGCAAATTCTGGTTGCAACCTCTTAGCACTCTCTATTGCTTTTTTGTTTATGTCTATACCATAAGGAATAATTCTTTCATTGGAGCCTCTTATTATTTTCAGGAGATAAGCATTTCCACAACCTAAGTCTAAGATGTTACCACTAAAACTATTAGCTAGTTTAATAATAGGTTTATGGTATTTTTCCATGGTTTCCATAGAGTTGAAACCATTTTCTCTGGCTATGTCTAATTTCTTCATGACTATATTATAGCAAAATATTTAAGACTAATTATTAATTTTATTTTTATTAAAATTAATCAAAAAAACTAAAAAACGAGCCCTTGAGGCTCGTTTTTTAATTTAATTCCGTGTTTTTATTGTTTCTTAGTAAAATGCATGCTCCCACTATCATACTTAATATTTAGAAAGAGCTCTTCTCCTTCATAAATAATATA
>CAZTAH010000008.1:14515-16361 GCA_964611515.1 uncultured Candidatus Saccharibacteria bacterium
TCCCACTATCATACTTAATATTTAGAAAGAGCTCTTCTCCTTCATAAATAATATAGTGGTAAGTATCTGCTAAATAGGAAGTGAACAATTCTTCTTGAGAGTCCTCACAATACATTAAAGTAGAAGCAAGATCTCCAAACTTAATTTCTCCATTAACAAGATCTATCTCTCCTAGTGTGTCTAGGCCTTCAGCTGGAAATGTTTCAAATCTTCCTAAGAAGTTGTTACAGTCAGTGGTTCCATAAACCTTTCCTTCTTCTGTGAAAGAAACAGAAAAAGCTCCTTCTTGATTAGGAGTGATGATTGAATCATCAGACATTATATTTCTTTCCCAAACCCAAGTTCCTACAATGGCTGACTCTATTTCTCCTACGATTTCTTCATTTTTAGTTATTTCTATAGGATATCCAATAAAAATATCTAGATCTTCATAGGACAAAGTGACTTCTCCTTGGTGCTCCCAAAAAACAATGCTCTCATCTTCATTAGCATACTTAGCTCCACTTGCTGAGACAACGGAAGGCAAGGTGTGCTCTCCAATATCCTTATGGCTAAAAGTAACTGTGCCATCAGTATTATTAAAATCTGCAGACACAAATACATCCTCATCAGCATCAGCATAGACAACAGAAACAATATCTGCCTCAGGAAGACCAGTTTTGTTTCTAATTTGATCAAATGCTATTAAGCCTCCAGCGATTAGAACAATTAGAACTGCTATCCAAGTAGTTAATTTTTTGTTCATATAATTATATACTCTTTGTCTAGTTAATAAAATCGACTCTAATTATTTATATCATAATAAAGCATCTCAACCAAGTCTGTTTTAACAATTTCACCCAAAAACAAAAAAACCGCCGGAGCGGAATTTCTGTACAATAAGTAAACTTATTGTTCTTCTATAGTACTCTTTTCATTTTGAAAAGTCAAGCTTTTTTACTAAAATACAATGTTTTCTTAATTTTGGCAATATTTATCTGTTAAAACATTGTATTTTAAGGTTATTCTATGACTAAAGAAAACGAAGAAACATTAATCTATTTCTTTTTGCTCTTCTTTTTTGTTGTTTTCTTTTTCTCAACAGCATCCATCACTTGTTTCTTTGAAAGAGGCTTAGTGCAGAAGAACCAGTCTAAGCACTTAACTTTCTCTTTTCCAGTCATTCTGTTTTTTGCTACCCCACAAGATTCAGCTGTAGGAACAATGACCTCATCCCCTGGTTGCCAGTCTGCTGGCATTGCTACAGAAAAATTATCTGCTGTTTGTAGCCCTATAAGAATTCTATATAATTCTTCAAAGTTTCTTCCAAGACTCAAAGGATAGTAAAGAATCGTTCTGATAATCCCCTTCGGATCAATATAGAAGACAGCTCTGACTGCTTTAGTATTACTCTCCCCTGGCTGTATCATTCCATACTTTTTAGAAACATCCATTGTTATGTCTTCAATTAAAGGAAATGTTATTTCTAGGTTTTTCATTCCCTTGTATTCCATTCTTTCCTTAATTGTTCTAAGCCAAGCTATATGGCTATATAAACCATCTACAGACAACCCAACTAGTTCACAATTTGCTTTATTGAACTTCTTTTCCATAGAAGCAAAAGTCATAAACTCTGAAGTACAAACCGGGGTAAAGTCTGCTGGGTGACTAAATAAAATGACCCACTTCCCTGCGTATTGCTTAGGAAAATCTATGTTTCCCTGAGTGGTAATTGCCTTAAAGGCTGGAGCTTTTTCTCCAATTCTTGGCATATAATTTATTTCATTATTATTCTCCATAATTTTTATTTTATAAATTTTAATTACTAATAATCAACCATATGATTAATTGATTATAGCATATTTTT
>CAZTAH010000008.1:16461-19375 GCA_964611515.1 uncultured Candidatus Saccharibacteria bacterium
TCCTGATCTGGGTTTTCACAATATTTTGTTTCTACCATATAAGATTTCCCTTCATTCAGATTTTCTACTGCTATTCTTTCTTGCTTAAATTTTTCAGCTAGATTATAAACATCGTGAACTCTTTTTGGATCCCCTTCAATTACGACAGCCGGTTCTTTGTATTCCCCCCAAGGTCCAGCTGTGTAAATAGAGGCCTCTTTCAAGATGAAGTTATCTCCTAATTCACTTTTTACTTCTTCTATTGTGTGATTTTTGGATAAATTTTCACTATTTAATATATCCTTAATGTCCTCTATTGATTCTGCGTTTTTTATTTTTTCTCTGAGTTCAATTACTTCAGTTGATTGTCCAATTAATTTTTGAACTTTTTCTTTTATTTCTTCTGGTTCAGCTATTTCTTCTTTTTCTATTTCTTCAAAAAATTGGTTCTTTTTGTGCTCTAAGTATCCTTCTTCTAAGCCAAGAAGTACACGAAACTTTAACTCTTTGCTTTTTGTTTCTTCTTTACTTTTTGATCCTAATTTTTCGGACAAAACTCTTAGCGCATCTTGATATTTTTCTACTGGAGCCACTGGACCGAATGCTCGTCTTGGATAACGACTAAAATAATACTCCCCTTCTGTGATATAACCAGAGTAAGTGAAATTAATCTCTTTGGCTGTTTCTTTTATTTTTTTAGAAAAATCATCCTGAGAAATTCCATCCAGGGAAATATACCCACCCCAAAACTCTTCGGGAGCTAGTTCCCTAAAATTAGTGATTTCTTTTTTTTCTCTCTGCTCTTTCTTGAAGATTGGAGCAGGCTCCATGTTCTTTTTCATATTCTTAATTATATACTATTTTTTAAGTTTCTAAAAAAATATACTTGGCAAGGAGTGTCCTTGACTATTCTGTTATCTTTGGCCCTATAAATAACTTTGACTTTTTCTTGATATATTGATATTCTTTAAGTGATCTTCGGATCAATAAATCTAGAGCTTAGGGGCCCCTTTATCGGGGTCCCTTTTGCCTTCTCTTTCCCTGTCCCAACAAATAAACTCTTTAATTTTCTTAATGTCAAATATAAATAATCCCTTGTCTTTTAAGGAAGATAATTCTCTTGAGACCTTTCGAGCAGTAGCAAACAATATTACTTTTTTACCAGAACGAATAAGTCGTTCTATTGGTTCAGCAAAATCACTATCTCCACTCCATAAAATAAAATTTTCTGCCTTATCTCGCTCACAATCCAAGAGCATGTCTACACCAATCTCAACATCAAAATTACATTTTTTATCTTCAATAAAGTATTCTCCGCTCCTGTTCATATCACGAAACCTATCATTAAGATATTCGATGGTGTTTATTTCATATTTTTCTAGTAGGGATCTCCTGATAAACTGATTAAGCAAAGCTGTGGCATCATTAGGGACACTAGAAACATCAATTGAAAGCCTCATTATTTTCACAGGTTTTGTTCGTAGGGTATATTTGTTTTTCTCTGCTTTTTTCTTCTCCTTTTCTGATCTTTCGTTTCCCTCTAAGTATCCATTATAAAAATTAACTGCTTCTATGGTATTAAAAGAATCTAAAAATTGCTTCAATCTTTTTAGATCAACATGCCAGCCCAGTTTATTACTCCAAGGTCTAACATTGGCATAATCAATATACACACGAGTTTTTCCAGAAAAGATACGCTCTAGCTCTTTGATTGTTTTCTCCTTTTCAGCTGCTATTTCTTCTATCTTTTTTGTCTTAGGTATAAACATGAGAAGCTAGCTAATTTTTTGATAGCGGTAGTTATACTTAATATATTCGTGTAAAAATTTACCCTTAGACTCTGCGTCTTTGAGTTCGGTGTATAAGGATTCCGGAACATCATAATACCTGTATGTCCCTCCAGAATGAAGCTGAACTTGCAAAACAGCATTTGGTCTGTCATAACCAATTGAGTGTACATCAGAAGATGTGACTGGTATCATTTTCATATAACTATTTTAACATTTTTCTAGGTCATTTGTCTCTTATTCTTAGCTTGGCTAGAGTTTTTCCAATTTTTCTCTGACTGCGGCCTTCGAATCCCTCCCTATCAAATCAACCAACAAATAAAAAGAGTGATAACATGCTTGGTTTGAAATCAAAAAAATAAAGGGATTCGGCCACTCTCGTGGATATTTTACTTCAGATTCGCTTTGCTCATCTTCGTAAAATATCTCACTCCATCGGCCCCCACTCGCCCTGTGCTGCTCCGCGGACTTCGTCGGGGACCAAATCCCCACACCTATATTTCCATATACAACACTGCTTTTTTGTTATTAGTAAGTACTTGTTTAATTAAAAGATAATTACTAAGTTTTATTCTAAAGAAACTTAATCCAATCACAAAAAGCAATGGAAATATGGGTTCGTGGGGATCGGTTCGAATCCCTCCTCTCCTACAAAATAATGAACCCAGTAATCCGCATCAAGTTATTCATTTTGCTAAAAAGGGATTCGGTCACAAGTTACTAAGTTTTTTATTTCGCTGTGCTCATAAAAAACAAAGTACTCGCGAATCTTACAGATTCTGTACACCTTTCGCATTTTGATTACAAAACGCTCAAGGTCTTGCGAAAGCTCCAAGTGTTCGCTTTCTCACCCGCCTCGTCAATCTAAATCCCCACACCTATATTTCCATATATAACACTGCTTTTTCACAATTAGGAAATTTTATTTAATCAAAAGACAATCTCTCAACCTTGTTCTGAAGAGATTTTAATTAATTGCAAAAAGCAATGGAAATATGGGTTTGTGGGGACTGACTACGGCCTTCGAATCCCTCCCTATCAAATCAACCAACAAATAAAAAGAGTGATAACATCACTCTTTTTATTTGTTGGAGCGGAGAGGGAGGGATTCGAACCCTCGGTGCTATTGCTAACACACAGTCTTTCCA
>CAZTAH010000009.1:0-16812 GCA_964611515.1 uncultured Candidatus Saccharibacteria bacterium
AGTCCAGATGTTTTATTTTTACCAATAGGGGGAGGTGATTTAATAGAGCCAGAAGAAGCTTATAAATTAGCTACTTCTATAGAACCAAAAATAATAATACCAATGGATTATAATGAAAAGAGCTTAAAGCAATTTCTAAAAGAAGCCAGCAAGGAAGACATCAAGGCTATAGACAAATTGACCTTAAAGCAAAGAGATTTAGTCGGACAAGAAAACAATATTGTTGTTTTATCAAATTAAATAATAAAAATGAGTAAAATTAAATCTTTTATAAGAAAACTAAGATCAAAACCAGAAGACACAAGAAGGATTATTTTTGTTGTATCCTTAGCTAGCTCAATGATTGTAGTTATTTTAATTTGGATATCAGGAATAACTAACCCTTCTTCTAAAAAAGTAATAAAAGAAAAGGACTCAGTGGAAGAAACAAACAAGCTCTTTGCTGTGATCAAAGATGGCATAAAAGAAACCATTGGAGACTTGGCTGCTAGTTTAAAAGATATAAATATAATGATAAGTGGAATAAAAGAAGACATAGAAAGAGAGAAAGAAATAATAGAGATAAGTCCTATTGAGTAATAAAAATGAGTAAAAAAGAAGAAGAAATAATTAAAGAAAAAATAGTTCAAGTAGAAATTAGCACAGAAATGAAAGAGTCTTTCATTGACTATGCTATGTCAGTGATAACAGACAGAGCCTTGCCCGATGTAAGAGACGGATTAAAGCCTGTACATAGAAGAATTTTATATGCTATGAATGAGATGAGACTAACTCATCAAGGAAGATTTCGTAAAAGTGCAGCAGTTGTTGGAGATGTTTTAGGAAAATATCATCCTCACGGAGATGTTGCTGTTTATGACTCTATGGTGAATATGGCACAAGATTTTTCTTATCGTTATCCTTTGGTTCATGGACAAGGTAACTTTGGATCAATAGACGGAGATGGGGCAGCAGCAATGAGATACACTGAGGCCAAGATGTCCAGAATCTCATCTCTTTTATTAACTGACCTTGAGAAAGACACAGTAGATTTTTCTCCTAACTACGATCAAACAAGAAAGGAACCCAAAGTGCTCCCAACATCCGTTCCTAGTTTACTACTAAACGGAACACTGGGTATTGCAGTAGGAATGGCAACCAATATCCCTCCTCACAACTTGGGGGAAATAATAGATGCTACTAATTATTTAATAAAGAATAAAGATGCATCAATTGAAGAATTAATGCAATTTGTAAAAGGCCCTGATTTTCCTATGGGTGGAGTAGTTTTTGGGCAATCTGACCTCCTGCAAGCTTATTCTACTGGAAGAGGAGGAGTTGTTACTAGGGGCGAGGCAGAAATAGTAGAACAAAAAAATGGAGTATATCAAATTATTATTACCTCCATTCCTTTTAGAGTAAATAAGTCTAATTTAATAGAGTCTATTGCTTCTTTAATTCAAGATAAGAAATTAACACAAATAAGAGGATTAAGAGATGAGTCAACCAAAGACATTAGAATTGTTATTGATTTAAAAAATGGAGTTGTTCCCCAAAAGGTCTTAAATTACATATATAAACATACACAACTAGAACAATCTTTTAATTTTAATGTAGTGGCTTTGGTAGATGGAGTGCCCAGAACCTTATCTCTGAAAAGCTTGTTATCTGAATTTATTTCTCATAGACAAGTAGTAGTTCGTCGGAGAACAGAATTTGACTTAAGAAAAGCAAAAGAAAGAGAGCATATCTTATTAGGTCTTAAAAAGGCTTTAGATCACATAGACAAGGTAATTAAAATAATAAGAGCTTCTAAGGATACAGCCGTAGCCAAGACAAACTTAATGAAAGAGTTTAAGTTTTCCGATTTACAAGCTACTGCTATTTTAGACATGAGGCTTCAAAAATTAGCTGGATTAGAAAGAAAAAATGTAGAATTAGAGCTGAAAGAAAAGCAAACTCTTATCAAAGAGCTAGAGTCTCTTCTGGCTAGTCCTCAGAAAATGATGAAAACGATAAGTAAAGAACTAGAGGAAGTTAAAGAAAAATATGATGACCCAAGGAGAACTAAGGTAATAAAAGGAGGAGTCAAGGCGATAAATGAAGAAGACTTGATTCCTGATAAAGAATCAGTTCTAGTCTTTACCAAAGGGGGTTATGTCAAAAGAACAGACCCTTCAGAATACAGAAATCAACGAAGAGGAGGAGTGGGTGTGATAGACATAGAGCCAAAGGAGGAAGATTTTGTTACTACTTTAATTTCCACTAGCACGCATAGTGACCTACTCTTCTTTACTAATTACGGAAAAGCTTATCAAATTAAAATGTATGATATACCAGAGGGAAGGAGGGCCACTAGGGGTAAATCTATAATGAACTTTCTTTCTTTGGGAGATGGAGAAAAGGTAACTTCTATTCTTCCTGTAGACAAAGAGGACAAAAAGAAGGCAGAGAGCCTAATGCTAGTTACTAAAAAAGGAGTAGCCAAGAAAGTATTGGCGTCTAGTTTTGGTGATGTCAGAAGAAGTGGCTTAATAGCCATAAAATTAAATAAAGATGATCAATTGCAGTCTGTGTTAATAGCAAATAAAGGGGATGATATAATCTTGGTAACTAATCAGGGGCAATCTATAAGATTTAAGGAAAGCGATGTAAGACAGATGGGAAGAAGCGCAGGAGGGGTAAGAGCTATAAGGTTAAACAAAGATGATTTTGTTGTTGGGGTTGATCGTATTGCTAAAGATGAAAAAGATTTATCAATTCTAACTTTAGGAGCCAATGGACTAGGAAAGAAAACTCTAATAAAGGAATATAAAACTCAGAAAAGAGGGGGATCAGGAGTTAAGACTGCTAGGATAACAGCCAAGACGGGCAAGCTAATAATAGGTAAAATTGTTAAAGATGAAAATGAGATAATAGCAGTTTCAAAAAAAGGACAAGTAATAAGATTAGATCTCTCCTCCATTCCTACTTCTGGAAGACAGACTCAAGGGGTTACCATAATGAAGTTAAGAGCAGGAGACACAATAGCCTCAATTACATTTTTATAGTATTTAATAATTTGATATAATTAAAATACAATATGCAATCAATTATAGAGCAAAGTATCGCTCAATTAGAATTAAAAGAAGGGATGAGGGTAGCAGAATTTGGTTCTGGCATGGGTTTTTATACTAGGGTATTAAGTGAACGAGTAGGAAATACTGGAAAAGTTTTTGCAATAGAAATACAAAAGGATATTTTAAATAAGCTAGAAGAAGAATTGCGTCGGTTAAATGTTTCAAATGTAGAATACTTATGGGCAGATGTAGAGGTTAAGGGGGGAAGTATGATAGCAGACCAAAGCATGGATGCCGTGGTTATGGCTAATGTTTTATTCCAAGCTGAAGACAAGGTGGGAATGATAGATGAAGCCAAGAGAATCTTAAAAAGAAATGGTAAGATATTACTAATAGATCACACAAATAGTCTTAGCGGACTAGGATCTTCTTCAGATGTTGTATTAACAGAAGAATCAGCTAAAGAATTATTTGAAAAAAGAGACTTGAAGTTTCTTAAAAAAGTTCCAGCTGATATGTTTCGCTTTGGCTCTCTTTTTACAAAAGAAAGATAATAGTTATAACAAATGAGCAATTTTCAAACAATAATAATGGGGATATTCATAGGGGGATTTGTTGTTGGCGTATTGCTTTTTTCTGGAATAGTGAATCTAGATTCAGAAAAGGAGAAAGAGCAGGATATTTCAGGAACAATAGAAATATGGGGAGTATTACCAGCTTCCTATTTAAAAGAATCCATTGACTTTCTTTCTGGTCAGCACCAAGGTCTTTATATGAGATATGTAGAAAAAAATCAGAACACTATTCAGGCAGAACTCATAGAAGCCTTTGCTAGAGGTAGCGGGCCAGATTTATATATAATTTCTACTGATATGATTCAAGAAAATGAGGACTTCATTCTTAAAATTCCTTATGAGAGCTTCCCAGAAAGAATTTTCAGAGATCAGTTTATAGAGGGAGCAGATATTTATTTAGACCCAGCAGGAGTTGTGGGTCTTCCTATCCTTGTTGATCCATTAGTGCTTTATTATAATCAAAATATTCTATCCAGTAATTCAATTCTTTATCCCCCAAAAACATGGGATGAACTTTTTGATTTAAATAAGATCTTAACTAAAAGTGATAATAGTGGTGTGATAAGTCAGAGCATGATAGCTCTGGGATCATATTCTAATGTAAATAATGCTAGGGATATTTTAGCTAATCTTATGATTCAAAATGGTAATAATTTAATAGTAAGAGATAAAAAAGAGGAAGGGATTCAGTTTAGGTCAACAATACTAGAAAACCCGATAGGGTTAGCAGTGTCACCAATTGAGGCTGTTTTAGATTTTTATATGACTTTTACTAATGTATCCAGCCCTTATTATTCTTGGAGCAGAGCTCTTCCAAATTCTTTGGACATGTTTACAAGTGGCAAATTAGCTTTTTACATAGGAAGAGCAAGTGAGTTATTTAAAATACAATCTCGCAACCCAAATTTAAGTTTCAATGTATCAGAATTACCACAAATGAAAGACACTAACTTTAAGCGAACTTTTGGAGAAATATACGGTATTGTAGTAAATAAAAACAGCAAACAATTACCGATAGCTGGCTCCATCATATTTAAATTATCCTCAAAAGATAGCTCGGGCCTAATAAGTGTCTCTTCTTCTTTGCCTCCAGTATTAAAAGAGCTGCTAAGCGACAAACCCAAAGACAGACCACACCTAGATGTTTTCTTTAACTCCGCTATTATTTCCAGGTCTTGGTTAAATCCTAGCAAAGAAAAAAGCAATCCTCTTTTTAAGGACCTGGTGGACAGTATTTCTTCTAACCTAGAAACTATCACAAGTGCTTCAAGAAAATTGAATGAACAATTAAATTTACTAAATAAAAAATAAAAATATGAAAAAATTAGCATTTTTAATAATACCTCTTGTGTTTTCAGTTAGTTTATTCACGGTTGAAGCAAGTAGAAATCTGGGAGAATACTATCCTGTTGGTCACGATGGTCTTCTTCCTAAGTGTAATGTGTCAGGGCAAATAGATGACTCAGGAGAAGAGTATATTCAACCTTGTGGACTTGATGCCTTAATAGCAATGGTGAACAAGTTAATCAATTTTGTTATTGTTCAGCTAGGTATTCCTCTTTTTGCTATATTATTTACATATGCTGGAATAATGTATTTATCCTCAGGGGCTAATCCAAAAAACAAAGAGAAAGGAAAGAAGGTTATAAGTAATTCTTTGATAGGTTTTGGGTTAGTTTTGTCTTCTTGGCTTATAATTAAAACAATTTTAACTGTATTAGGTTATCAAGGGGTTTGGTTTTTAGCAAATTAATAATTTAATTATAAAAATGAAAAAAATAAAAAATAAATTAATAAACAGTGTTTTGAGGAATAGTTTCTTATTTCTGTTTGGATTTCTGCTAGTTGCCTCCATTCCTTTCTCTTTCATATCAGCAGAAAGTGGGACTAACTCTGTAGCAGAAAGTACTCCTGGGATAAGACTAAAAACTCATATAAAAAATCCTATAGGAAAAGCAGATAATCTCCAGATGTTAATATCTGCTGGGTTAGAACTAGTAGTAAAAGTTGGTTTTCCAATAGTAGTTCTTGCGATAATCTATTCTGGATTTTTATTTATTAGCGCTCAAGGAAATAAAGATAAATTGGTAAAAGCAAAAAACACATTGCTGACGACTTTAATAGGAGCAGTGATATTATTAGGAGCTCATTTTATAGCTAGAGCAATAGGCAAGACAGTTCTAGAAATGACTCAATCGGTTTCGTTTCATTATTAATTAATATAATAATTTATGAAAAAAATATTTCAAAAAATAGTTTTAACCACCATAGCACTTGCTCCCTCTGTCTCATTAGCAGCAGTAAACTGTGAATCATTAACCAGAGATACAGTTTCTGGAATATTAAAATGGGCAAGTTGTGTTTTAAGCCAGCAAGTGATGCCTTTTTTAATGATACTAGCTGTGTCTGCATTTATTTTTGGCATTATTAAGTTCTTTTTAAACCCTAATAATGAGAAAGAGAAAGAAGGAGGAAAAAAGTTTATGATTAATGGTTTAATAGCTCTATTTATAATGGTGTCATTTTGGGGAATTTTAAGAATATTTATCACAACCTTTCAGATAGACACTGTTCCAGTAGACCTTCCCACTATCAGACTAGAAGGCTTTCTTGAATAATTCTTCTTTATTTTTTTAAAAGATATATGGTATAATATAGTTACAATAATCCCTTTTCAACTTGGTCTGTTGTTAGGGAAAATTAAAAATAATCATTATTATTTATTATTAAAATATGAAGAAAATTATTTTATTGGGAGCTTCTAGCTTCTTTCCCTCATTAGTTTTTGCTGCTCCTCCTGTTGGTTCACTTTCAACCATAGACTCTGTTCTTTTAAGATTAACAAGTATTATTAATATAATAGCTCCTACTTTAATAACGATAGCAGTTATATTTTTTATTTGGACTATTATTCAATACACTTTTACCACAGACGATAAAAAGAAAGAAAGTGCAAAGAAGGGTATAATAAATGCTTTAATTGGAATATTTATTATTGCTTCTTTTTGGGGAATTATTGCTTTAGTTCAGAGGACTTTTGGAGTTCAAAATGCAGGGGAGCTAGGATCATCAGGAGTAGGAAACATCTTTGATCCTGTGCCTTATTAATTTATGGATTTAAGTTTAATTTCCATAGCTTTAGCTAGCGGAGAAAGCTCAGGTTCATTTTTTGGTTCTTTGATTAACCAACTCGTAAATCCGCTAATTATATTTCTAACTACACTCGGAGTCATTCTTTTTCTGTACGGAATAGTCAGGTATCTCTTAAATCCTGCAGATGAGAACATAAGGACAGAAAGTAAAAAACACCTAGTTTGGGGATTGATAGGAATGCTAATAATGTTTTCAGTTTTTGGAATAATAAACATTATAATAAAAACTCTGGGATCTTAAACAAAAAACAAATAAACAAAAATCACCTCATTTATTGGGGTGATTTTTGTTTTTATTGATTTTTATAAATAAAATGATATACTATTTAAGATTCAAAATTAGATTTTGAATTTTTGTTTTAGCCCTAATTCATCCAAGGATGAACGGATAAATCCTAATCCGCCTAAATGTGGATGGATGAACAAACCCTAATCCTCCCTTTCGGTCGGACGGGTAAGGGGCTAATCCGCCTAAAGGCGGACGCCCGAACAAATTTTAATTACCATTAAAATTTGTTTTAGGTCTAATCCACCAAAAGGTGGACGCCTAAAGAGCCCTATCGTCTAACCAAGTTAAACGATAGCGGACATCGGCTAAGGAAAAGCCGAAATTATATTTGAAATTTGAATAAGTATTGTATTGAAATAAATATTTTGGCCCTATCGTCTAACGGTTAGGACATCGGCTTTTCAAGCCGGCAATCCGGGTTCGATTCCCGGTAGGGTCACCAAAGAAGATGGATCCACTAAATATTGCTGATATAAGCTATAAATAGGGCTTAATTTTGTGGTTCCAAAATTTTCTCCAGAAAATTCAATAGTGTCTTGGAATATTATTTTTTGGAACCGATGTCTTTTCTCTGGTTCCTTTTTAAGATCCAACCATGTCTTAGCTGTGTTTATTACAAAGTTGAAGCAGTATTCAAGGGCTTCATCCATTTCAAAGTGTTCATCGTGCTTTTTTGCTATTAAAGCATCTTTCTCTGCTATCTTTCTACATACTATTTTCTTTTGAGCAATAAACTCAACATTACTATAAATCTTAGATTGATGTAATTCAAAGATTCTCTGTAATTGCTCTTCCAGTTTAACTATATCTTTTCTAAAAAGATCATTTCTTTGATTAAACCTCTTGCAATTATTTTTCCATATATCCATAACTATAGCCTTAAAGACTTCCTCATACTTAGGATCAGGAGTGATGTCATTTAAAAACTCAACAAATAATTGCTCAAAGTCTTCTCTAGGAATAAACTTAGTATAAGGACAGTCCTTATTTTGATGATGGTAATAGGGATATCTCTTACTTCGACCAGTACAAAAACTTCCAGTAAAGGGAATCTTACAATGTTCGCATACTACCAATCTGCGAAGAGGGAAGTCAGCATTTACTTTACGGCGCCTAGTGTGTCTACCGCTCTTTGATTTAGGGTTTTGGCAAAGATAATATAGATTTTCATCAATGATAGGTTCAAAGGCTCCTTTTGTTTCTATGTCCCATACTCGAATAATTCCAGCATAAAGAGGATTCCTTATGATTTTTTCCATAAGTTGAGGAATAGCCTTTTTCCCATGCCTTGTAGTGAAGCCTTGAGAATTTAAATATTCAGCTAATGAGCTGAAAGTGTGAACACCCTTAGCGTACTCCTCAAACGCTAAACGTATAAAAGGGGCAAACTTGGGATCAGGGGTCAAGTTAGCCCCTTTTTGGAGTCGTTCATAGCCTAAAGGAGCTTGCCAGACCCAAATTCCTTGTTTAATCCTTTCCTTCATGCCATTGATACTTCTTTCCGTTCTGATGTTATTATCAAATTCAGCAAAACCAGAAAGAATAACTTCCATTAATTTGCCGGAAGGGGTGTCATCAATTTTTTCAGAAACGGATTCAATCTCAGTTCCATATTTCTTAAGCCTCTGTTTAACAATAGCATAGTCTGTTTGATTACGAGAGAAGCGATCTATTTTATAAACTATAAAAGAAGAAACCTTATTTTTCTTATCTGCGCAAAAATTAACAGCCTTAAGAAATTCTGTTCTATTAGCAGTTTTAGCAGATTCTCCTTTTTCAACAAAAACAGCAACAACATTTATTTTTTCTCTCTCAGCATACTCACGACAAAGTCGTTCTTGAGACTCTAAACTTGTTCCTTCTACTTGTTCTAAAGACGACACACGCACATAAATTATTCCATTTTTATTAGTAGTGTTTTTCATACTGTCATTCTGGCACATCTTCATCTTCTAGTCCATATACCCTAAGGGGATTTTTGGAACCATTTTTATGTTCCAGGTATCTTTCAAGAGCCAGCTGGCCGAGAGCATATAAAGAGTGCCTTATTTTAATAAGCTCTTGATCAGGGATCTCACGAAGGCGAGGATCTATATTTCTCATTTCTTCCAGACCAATCATCACTTGTTCTAAAAACCCTATAACGACCTTTGCCTAACCATTTTGTGTAATATGTTCTATCAACTAGAGGCGCACTCTCATCTACACCATATTGATCAAGAATAATACCAACTCCAAGACTACTTATTCCTTTCATTACTTTTGGCCTTAAAATGTTTCTGGAGGCAACATAGCATTTTTGATTCCTTAATCTTGGATCAACAAAAGCCTTAGCCATATACTTTGATAAATAAAAAGACAACTTTTCACTACCATCAGTTTCTTTCATAAAAACAAAACCCCTTGACCAAAGCTTGGCAATTCCTCTATCTCTCCTCTCCAGTAAAAATACTTCCTCGGGTAATCCCCAGAAGAGAGCATGATAATGAACCGCTCCACGTTTTTGAAACTCTGGAACGCAGATGTATTTGAATTGATTTCCGTATTTGTATCTGAGAGACTGGATAAAAGCCGAGAAATCTCTATAGGCTTTTTTAAGGTCAGTGATGTTTTCTCTGTAGGTAAGAGTAATAAGTAAAGGTCTTGTAGATCCCTTAAGGTTAGATGCAACGATGCGTCTAAAAGCCAATTCCGCGCGTCTAGCATTATCTTGTCTTTTCCAAAACTTCCTTTCCGATAGATTATCCTTTCCATCAACTCCCAAATCCTTATCATTAAAGTCCCTTTTCCCATCAGTTTTATTTCTTTTGAGTCTAATGATATCTTTTTCATATTCATATAATTCTATTGTGTTTCCACAATGGATGATTTTGTTATACCCCATAATAATTAGACTATCTTGTTAAGTGAGTGAAGAAGCAAGTCACTCATTACGATTATCGTATTTTCTCAATGTGACCACTAGGATGGTTCGCATTTATTGATGCTCCGCCCCAAGCTTAGCTTCAAGTTTGGGGAATTTAATTCGACCTGAAACGAAAATAGCCCCACAGAAAAAATACCTGTGAGGCTATTTTGTGTTTACGCACAAAATAAAAAATGCCTGGTGGCTAAACCAGACTTTACTTTCAAGAATTACTTTCTTAAAATTACTTTTAAAACTAATGTTCTGTAAACAAATAGAGTATACATTTTTTTTTAAAAAAAGTCAAGTCAGAAAAAAAAAGAACATCTGGAATGTTCAGCCAGTAGGGGCTAAAAAAAAAGACACCCCAGCATTTATTTGTAAAAAAGCAATAAAATGAACTAGATTTTCTCAGGGGGAATAAAAATAAAGCTTAACTAATCATTACAAAAACACACAAAGCTGATGACGTACTAGGGAGAGCAATCAGTCCTATTAAACATGTTGTTGCAATAAATAAAAAATGAATTTTTTACTTTACCTTATTAATTGTATTCACAAAGGAAAGATTATATAATATTAATATATGACAATAGGAGACAGTTTGTTAACAATCTTTATTATTTTAGTAATTGGTTTTTCCATATACATAATAAGCAAAAAGAAAAAATGGAAAATAGTTTTAAGGGTAATGGGAATAATTATCAGTTTAATTATTCTTGCTGGTGCTGGTTTTCATGGATATTGGTGGTTGAAAAATATTCCAGGAGAGGCAAGCTCCCTTGGGAAAATATCCTTAAACATGACCCCCGTTGAAGTTAAGTTAATTTTGGGTAGCCCAAACCGAATAAATTTCTATTCTTCTGGTGTAACGCATGGTGAGGTATATACATATAACACCTATCTCTCAAGTGCAGACTATATCATTAGGTTCAACGATAAAAAAAAGGTATCTGTTATATGCACAGAAAGTTACAAAAACAAAATTTTTGGGATAGGAGTTTATGATAAAGAAAAAAAGGTTATTAAAAAATTAGGCAAACCCACAAACACAAGCATTAATGAACGGGGAACACAGAAATATATTTCTTATAAGGATAACAAAGTATCATTTAGAATAGAGAAAGAAACAGTAAAATCTGTATGCGTAGCTAGTTCAGGCAAGGTTGTTTTTACTAAGGGTATTGATGATTTCTAAAATTTCTTACCAAAGACATAGCAAAAAATTAAATAAAAGCAACAGCATAATTTAAAAAGAACATGGTTGATTATAGTGAAAGACTTATAAAAAAAACTGTTGCATATTTTAAAAAAAATCACAATTTAGATATTTCTCCAGAAACGGCAAGTGAATACTTAGATAACCTTAGTTGGTTATTTTTAGCTTTAGCAAAAGATAAAGATGTAAAAAAGATTAACGCCGAAGACTACCATGAAGGTAATTGAAACTAATTTAACCTATGATTAATCATAACATTATGTATAATACACACATATGAAAACATATTTAAAAAAGAATTGGATATTACTAGGGGTAACCCTAATTCTGCTTATAACAAGCATAGTTTTTTATTCAAAAAAAGTAAGCCTAGAAGACTTAATTATTTTAAAATATGAAACAGTGCCCCATGTCAAATTAACAAACTCAATTTCTTTTGATGAAACAGGCAAGGCAAGCGGAGAAATTAGTGGTTTTGTTGTTTTTAAGAACCAAGAAGACCAGCCAAGAGATCTTAGACAATATCATATAATTAAGCCGTTAGATTTATATGATGATAACTCAAGACAGATTTTCATTTATGATGACATAATTAAAATAGGCAGCTTGTCTCCTAGGAGTATTGGAGAGACATTACTATTTATCACAAATGATACTAGAACTTATACAGCCCTAGAGGATAAACACGGTAACTCATTTAAGATTAACAAAATCACAAAAGCAGTATCAATGTTTGACACTACCGGTGACTCGACATATTTAATTACAAGTGATTCTGATTACCAAGATTTTATACGGGCCTTTTTAAAGAAAAAGAAATAGTTGTAAAAAATCAGCTCAAGAGTAATTGAAAATCTTTAATACTATCAACAATTCGATTCCAGTTATCAATAATCAAGGTCACAAATCGTAAAATAAAGAACACCGATAAGGTGTTCTTTATTTTAAGTTGTTATTTTGAACAGGGCATGTCTTTCTAGCTCCGTTGGTGAATGATAAGAACTCAATCTTTTCTCTTTCTCCGCGAGATCTCTATAAGCTGACAACTTTTGTTCAGGTCGCCCCTATCTTGAATGGCAAAGAGTGCAATATGCACATCCATCTATATCATAAGAAGGCCACCTTGTTTTTGCGACCAAGATAGCCTCTCTGCATGTTTCAAAATAGCCAATTAAGATACGATTTTCTTTTAAGGGTAAATGGACACATCGTTCCTCATCATGCACTTCATGCTCCCCTGTAGGTTGAGGATTTTTGTTGATTATAAATCTCTTCATAAAGAATTTTATTATATAATAATATGTTGATTCGACTAGGTCAACATATCTATCTTACGCTTGAGCACTTAAAGAGTCAAGATTATTAACATTTAAATGTTTGATTTTTTTACATAAATCTATATACTTTAGATATGAGTAATAAATATCCACAATTTATTAAGACGCTTAGGATTAAGCGTGGTTTTTCTCAATCTGAGCTTGCTATAAAACTTGGAATGTCTAGACCCTCGTATATAGCAGTAGAGCAAGGAAAGAAAGAATTAACCCTTTCGGAGGCAGACAAGCTCTCTGATATTTTCGGTGTCTCTCTAAAAGAAATGGAGAGTGGTGTCTCTGCTAATTACGAAAAATACAAACAAATAATTCTTACTTATTTAAGAATTGTAGGATTAAAAAAAGATGGACACATTACAAAAACAAAACTAGCTAAACTTGTGTATCTAGCGGATTTTGCTTGGTTCTATGATCACCTAGAAAGCATGAGTGGAATGCAGTATAGAAAGATACAGTATGGACCAGTCCCAGATTCTTATTTTCGTGTAATAGATGAACTTTTTGAAGATGGGTTAATTAAAATTACTCCAACAGAAGAAGGAGCTATGCTTATTTCCCAAACTAGGAATGGAGCAAAAATTACCTTATCAGAAATTAGTAAAGACGAGGAAAAACTGATAAAAAGTATTTCAGACAGATGGAAAGACAAAAACACCAAAGAAATAGTTGCTTTTACTCACAACCAACTACCTTATGCAGTTTGTTCAGAGAATGAAATTATTCCGTATGAATTGATAACTCAAGAAAACCCAGAAGATGTCTACTAATTATTCTGTCACGATAGAACCATTTGCAGTTAGGCACTATATAAAAACCTTTGCTAAAAAACACAAAAAAGCTTGGAGTTTTACCTTGTTGGCTATAATTCGTGAGTTTCAAAGCTTTGATGTCATCCTAGAAAAAAGTATCGCGGAGGAAGTTACCGATAAAAATGCTGATATAGTCATTTGTAAAACAGAATTTAAGATTTCAGGAACACAAATATCAAGACATCATTCGGGTAATAGATGTATTGTAGCTAAGCATAAAAAGGCAAACAAGATTTGCGTTTTGCTTGTGTATCATAAAAATAATTTGAGCGGAGGAAAAGAAACTGCAAATTGGAAGAACATTATTAAGGAAAATTATCCAGAGTATAGAAACTTGCTTTAGGCAAGGGCCTTTTTTTGTCAATTCTTACTCTAAAAAACAGTTTTTCATGATATAATTAATTTATTATGAAATTAGATGAATTACAGAAAATAACAGATGAGTGGGTTTCTGATCCGAGTTATTCTGTTAAATATTTTCCTCCATTTGAAATCTGTGCTCAATTAACAGAGGAGGTGGGAGAAATTTGCCGAGAAGTTTCTCATCTTCATGGCTATAAAAAGAAAAAAGAAGGAGAAAAAACCGACGGATTAGAAGGAGAGATAGGGGACATCCTGTTTGTCCTTGCTTGTTTGGCAAACTCCCATGATATAAAACTAGCTGATGCTTTTAGGTTATCTATGGACAAGAAAAATAGTCGTGATAAAAAACGATTTTTAAAATAATAATTTAAAAAACTCTTTCTTTTTATTATATTAAAATACAACATATGAAGTATATTGAAAAATACAGAAAGGCAATACCAGTCATTTTTATTCTATTTAGTTTTCTCCTGATCTTTTTAATCAGAGAGTTAGTTAAAAAAGACATAGAAACAGAAGTGCTTAAAGAAAAAGAGGCGGAGGAAGTAGTTGAAGAAAACACATCTGTCATTCTTTATATACAAGATAAAGAGGAGGCTGAAATAGGAGATTGCGGAAAGACTCTTCCTATTGAAATTAAAATACCAAAAACTGTAAATCCTGTAGATAAATCATTAAGATATTTATTTGCCAATGAATTAAATTGGTACGGAAGATATAACTCAGTTGAAATAACAGAGGGGGTTGCTAAAATAAATGTTTTTCCTGTCTCTCAAGCAGGGCTCTCTAGTTGTCAATCACAGCATTTAATATCAGTTCTTTCTGATACATTAATTCAATATCCGGATATAGACAAAATAGAACTATATGATCCGGTTGGGGAAAAAATAGAATTTTAGAAAAAAGCACCAGATAACGGTGTTTTTTGTGATATAATTTTAAAATATGAAAGATAAGAAACAGGTGGCCCTAATTATTTTAGATGGTTGGGGTTACAGGGAAGAAAAAAAGGATAATGCTATTGCAAAGGCAAAAAAGCCTGTTTTTGATGATCTTTGGAATAAGTACCCCCATTCTCTATTACAAGCCTCTGGCTTGTCTGTAGGGCTCCCAGAAGGGCATATGGGCAATAGTGAGGTGGGGCATATGACAATAGGAGCAGGAAAAGCTCTAGATCAGGATTTAGTTAGAATAGATAAGGCGATTAAGTCTGGAGAGTATAAAAACAACAAGGCCTTTAAAGAACTTTTTGACCATGTCAAAAAGAATAATTCAACTTTACACTTAATGGGACTTTTATCCGATGGGGGAGTTCATAGTCATCTGGGAAGCATTTTTTCTTTTCTGGAAATAGCCAAAGATAATGAAATAGAAAAAATAGCTGTTCATGTTTTTTTGGACGGACGAGATACACCTCCACAAAGCGGAAGTTTTTTTGTTAAAAAATTAGAAGAAAAATTATCAGAACTGGGAGTAGGGGAAATAGCAAGTTTTTCTGGTCGCTATTATGCAATGGATAGAGATCAGAATTGGGATAGATTATACAAAGCAGAGATGGCACTACTTGAAGGGCAAGGAAAAGAATGCAGGGAAAAGGTTTCAGAGTTTTTAGATGAATTATACAAAAAAGGGGAAACAGATGAATTATTAGAACCGCATGTTTGTCTAAAAGAAGAAGGAGAGAGGGAAACAATAAAAAGGGGAGATGGAGTGTTTTTTGTTAACTTTAGAGCAGATAGAGCCAGGCAGTTAACTAGTAAAATTTTAAATCAAGAAGAAGATGTAATGTTAGTGACAATGACTGATTATGGAAGAAATCTTGAAACTAATGTTGTTTTTCCTCCGATAGAAGTAAAAACTACTCTAGGAAAAGAATTGTCTGACAATGGACTAAAACAAGTTCGCTTAGCTGAAACTGAAAAATTTGCTCACGCTACCTATTTCTTAAATGGAGGACAAGAAATTATTTACAAAGGACAAGAGAATATCTTAATTCCAAGTAGAAAAGATGTTCCCACCTATGACCTAGCTCCAAAAATGTCTGCTGAGAAAATAGCAGATGAGGCAATAAATCAAATAGAAAAAGGGATAGATTTTATTTTTATTAACCTTGCCAACCCAGATATGGTGGGACACACAGCAGTTGTTCCTGCAATTATAGAAGCAATAGAAGAAACAGATAAGCAACTAGGAAGAGTTGTTAAAAAATTAAAGAAAAAAGGAGGACTAGCTTTAATTACGGCAGATCATGGAAATGCAGAAGTCAACATAGACCAAGAGACAGGTAGAAAGCACACAGCTCACACATCCAATCCTGTTCCTTGCATTTTTACAGACAAGAGTGCTAACTTAAGAAATGGTGAATTATCAGACATTGCTCCAACTATTTTAAAATTATTTAACATAAAAAAACCAGAAGAAATGACTGGGGAGAGCTTAGTTTAAGGAGGGTTGGCAGAGAGGCTGAATGCACCGCTTTCGAAAAGCGGAATCTCCGAAAGGGGATCACAGGTTCGAATCCTGTACCCTCCGCAAGTAAAATATTCTTTAAAATACTACTTTATTTTGAACTTTTCTTCTTTTTTGTCTTCCTTAGACATAGCTTCTGTGAGCCAAAAATGAATCGTTAAGAATTTTTTTTATTAATCACCACAAGTGCATTATTCTATAAGGTTTATGGATTTTTCATCCATTGATATCCCAGATAGTTTCCCTCAAGACAAGGATCTTTTTCTCAAGAACTCCCTAGTAGACATTCTTCTTGATTTGGACTTCGAGCTTTTTAGTCATAAATTATCTTCTGTTAGAGACTATCCTTCAGTTCTTTATTTCGCAGATAGTAAAGACTCAGATGATCATTTAGTAGGGGCAAGTGTTTTAGTAGAGAATAAGTTTTATCAGTTACTAGCCATATAAAAGACTTCTGAGAAGTCTCTTGATGATGAGTTTCTTAATTTCTTTTCGTCATTTGTGTTTGAGCTCTAGGGGGCTATTATAAAAACTATTAGAGTCTCTTTAGGTAGAAAAAATAATTTAATTTGTTATAATAATATAAATAGACTTGTTGTCTTTTGCACGATTACGCTGTTTTGGTAGATAACGTTAAGTTTTTGGTTTATGTTCGGTTT
>CAZTAH010000010.1:0-14427 GCA_964611515.1 uncultured Candidatus Saccharibacteria bacterium
ATAAATTATATAGTTTTTTCTTAATATTTTTGTTAAAATACAAGTGATGAAGAAAATTGATGAAAAAAAGATAGAAGGGCTTAAAATAATAGCCAAAAACATAAGGACATCAGTAATAGAAATGCTCCACCTTGCTAGATCAGGACATACTGCCGGATCCTTAAGCCAAGTTGAAATATTAACTTTTCTTTATTTTCATATTTTAAGACACAAGCCAGATGATCCTTACTGGGAAGACCGAGATAGGTTTATTCTTTCTTGTGGACATACTTGTCCCGCTCTTTACGCTACTATGGCTTATGCTGGATATTTTCCAAAAGAGGAACTTCTTACTCTCAGAAAATTTGGTAGTAGGCTTCAGGGTCATCCAGAAAGAAAATTTTTAGACTTTCTCGAGACTTCTTCTGGTCCGCTTGGAACAGGTTTGTCTCAAGCGGTAGGCATGGCTATTGTTGATAAGATTTATAATAATAGTCAGAGAAATTTTTACGCACTCTTGTCAGACGGAGAATTTAATGAAGGAAATACTTGGGAAGCATTGATGCTGGCGGCGAAAGAAAAGTTAAATAACTTAATTGTCATAATAGACAGAAATTATATACAAATAGGAGGGAGCACTGAAAAAGTGATGCCCCTTTTTGATTTAAAAAGTAGAATTAAATCTTTTAATTGCTTCGTGGAAGAAATAGAAGGACATAATTTTGCTGAACTAGAAGATGTTTTCTTAAAGGCTCAAAACAATAAAAACTCTCCAACTGTTATCATCGCCAAAACTATACCTTGCAAAGGGGTCAAGAGTTGGGAAAATGACTATCGTTGGCATGGAAGAGTTCCGGATAAAGAGGAGATGGAATTAGCTTTAAGGGAAATTAATAATACTTAAAATAAATGTTAAATAAAAAGTTAAAATTAAATCCAAAAATATTTAACCCAGATGTTGAGAAAAAGGGGACTCGTCAAGGGTTTGGAGATGCTTTAATAGAATTGGGAATAAAGAACCCAGACATAATGGTATTAACTGCAGACTTGGCTGAATCCACTAGGGCAAATTTATTTGCTGAAAAATATCCTGATCGTTTTATAGAGATAGGTGTAGCTGAACAAAACTTAGCCGGAGTAGCAAGCGGAATAGCCGCTATGGGTAAAATTCCTTTTATGACCTCTTTTGCAGCTTTTAGTCCAGGGAGAAATTGGGAGCAAATAAGAACTACTATTTCTTACAACAATCAACCTGTTAAAATTATAGGTTCTCATGGAGGAATATCAGTAGGAGAAGACGGAGGGAGCCACCAAGCACTAGAGGACATTGCTCTGATGAGAGTTATTCCCAACATGGTAGTCATTAACCCTGCCGATTACTTTGAAGCCAAGAAAGCGACAGAGGCTTGCTCTAAAACAAAAGACCCAACTTACATTAGACTATCAAGACCTAATACTCCCTTAATCACAGAAAGAGACAATCCTTTTGAAATAGGCAAAGCCCAAATTTTATTTGTTCCTGAAGAAGGGAAGGCTGAGGTAGGGATTATTGCCTCAGGCCCAATTCTATACGAAGCACTTATGTCTGCTTATCAATTAGAGAAAGAGGGATTGAAAATTAAAGTTATGAACCTCTCCACAATTAAGCCGTTAGACGAGGGGGCAATTTTATTGTTAGCAAAAGAAACAAGAGCCCTAGTTACTGTGGAAGACCATCAGATTAAAGGGGGAGTGGGAAGTGCTGTAGCAGAATTTTTAGCTGAAAAGTTTCCAGTGCCAATAGAGTTTGTGGGAATAGATGATACCTTTGGTCAATCTGGAAGCCACAAAGAGTTATATAAACACTACAAATTAACTGCGGAAGATATAAGTGAAAAAGTAAAAGAGGTTCTAAAAAGAAAGGTTCAGTAAAAACAGGTATAGATTAAAAAAATCTTTTATTTGTCTAATTTTTTAGGGTAGTCAGAAGGATCAACCTCTGAATACCTTTTTCCTAACTCTTTTCTACTCAGCAGTCCTTTGTGCGGCCCTATTTCCTCCACCACACTGCTAGCATTTAATGAAGCCCAGACTAGGCTTTCTTTATTATCTTTTCCTAAAATTTTTGCAGAAATAAATGTCCCTATAAAAGAATCACCAGCCCCTGTATTTTCTCTGGTTTTGTTTTCATCATAAAAGGCTTTCATAAACAAAATATCTTGACCATCATATAAATAAGATCCTTTTTTCCCATCTGTTATTATCACTAACTTGGGCCCTAGATCATATACACCCTTAAGTAATTCTTTTATATCTTGAGATTGTTTTTCTAAAACCTTTTCCGCTTCTGCCCAATTAGAGCAAAACAAATTAGCCCTCTTGTATATATTTTTTAACTTTTCCTTCCCCAATCTAATCTGAAGAGTTCCTGGCTGAATACCAAAAGAAACATTGGGGTAACTTTCTAAGTACTCTTCTATTTCTTGATGGTATTTCAAGGAATTCTCTGATAGAGAAGACAGGTAAAGCCATTTTGGCTCTTTTGTTTTTTGATTAAAAGAATAAGGATAGTCAATGTGCTGAACTAATATAGTCCTTTCTTTGTTAAAGCATAAAACATAATGGAAGTTTGACTTAAGTCCTTTTATTTTTTTTACATACTTAGTTTTAACTCCTTCTTTTTTTAACTTTTTAATATTCATTTTTCCTATGTTGTCTTCTCCCACATAGGAAACAAGAGAGCTCTTTAATCCTAAACGACTAGCAGTAATCGCTACATTTGGACTATTACCAACTGCATAACAAAGCTCAGCTGAGTCATAAGGTATCTTACTCCCATAATCAAAACATAAATTCCAATCATTCTCTTTGTGGTCATAAGCCATTTCAGCTTCTCCAGTTTTTATCTTAATAAATGGCTCTGCCGCCATGTCTCCAACTGCTAAAATTTCTATATTTTTCATATTCTTATTTTACCACATTGTGATATAATTAATAAATATGAAAAGTCTTAAATATTGGATAAAAGAAGCTAATAAAAATAATTATGCCATTGGGCATTTTAATGTTTCTAATATTGAAATGCTATACGGTGTTTACAATGCAGGTCGTAAGTTAAGCGAGGAAAGAGGAGAAAAAATTCCTATCATAATAGGAGTATCAGAGAAAGAAAGAGATTTTTTAGGAAAAGAAGAAATAGCCCTATTGGTTAGAAACATAAGAGAAAGAGATTCTTATCCTATCTTTTTAAATGCAGACCATCATTATTCATTTGAAAAAGTAAAGGAAGTAGTGGATCTGGGTTATGATGCTTTTGTCATAGATGGAACAAAATTACCAATAGAAGAAAATATAAACTTAACAAGAAAATGTGTAGATTATGCCAGGAAAATAGAGGAGCAAACGGGGCAAAGTGTAATCACTGAATCCGAATTAGGTTTTATTGGTGACTCCTCTAAACTCTTAGATAAAATACCAGAAGGGGTGTCAGAAGAAACAATGACAAAACCAGAAGATGCTCGTATTTTCGTCCAAGAAACAGGAATTGATCTTCTTGCTCCTTCAGTGGGAAATATACACGGAATAGTTAAAACTGGAAACCCCAAACTGGACATAGGTAGGATCAAAGAAATAAAAGAGGTCTGCAAAATACCTCTAGTTTTACATGGTGGTTCTGGAATAACAGATAAAGAATTTAGTGAAGCAATAAAAGCTGGAATATCAATAATTCACATAAGCACAGAATTAAGAGTAGCCTATCGGAACGCATTAGAAAAAGAACTTGAAGTTAGTCCAGGGGAAATTGCTCCTTATAAATATCTTTCACCAGCAATGAAAGCAGTGGAAGAAGTTGCCTATAAAAGACTAAAATTATTTAACTTTATTCCTTAAAGAATAGAAATTTTTAAAATGCACTGGATTTTTTCTTTATCACTCTTGATAATATTTGAATCTTTAGCAGACATATTTGCTAAGGAGTATTCTATCAAGGGTCATTGGTATTTTTGGGTAGCAGGAATAATTGGATATATCATTGCTAATGTTTTTTGGTTATCTTCAATCAAAAATGGATCTCAGTTAGGCAGGGGATCTATTATTTTTTCTGTTGTTTCGGCTATTATAGCCTTAATAATTGGAATTTATTTTTATCACGAAGGTTCAAGTAAAACTCAGATGATAGGTATGATTCTTGGTGTTTTGTCTATCATCTTAATTTTTTGGGAATAAAACTTAGAGCTAATTATTAGACAAAAAAGACCTTTCACTTTAATACAATGAAAGGTCTTAATATCTTATTCCTCTTGTGCTTTTTTTGCCTTAGTATTGGCATAAAAATACAATCTACCATAAAGATATATGATAGTCAGAACTATGATCACCGATCCTAGGATCAATTTATTCATACTGTATTTTTGATCATAAATATCAAAAATCAATATTATTAAAGAAGATCCAAATATGGTCCCCCAAAGAAAAGGACGAAGCAGAGAAGAGAGTTCTCTAATCGTCAGGTCCAAGATTTTTTTCATAACTAATAGTTTTAAATTTAACTAAATAATATCATATTTATATAGAAATGTCAAGTTTTATGATTTTTCACAAATAAGTCTTGCCAGAAAAGGCTTTAAGTGTTATTATTTTTCTATATGAATACATTAATTGCAAAAGAGCGAAGTAAGACTGATAAGCTGAGTGACATACGACATAACGGTATGATCCCAGCAGTCGTCTATGGCGCTAATATTGAAAACACAATGATTTCAATATCTAGCATTAACTTTACTAAAATACTAAGAGAAACAGGGGAAACAGGCACCCTTGTTCTTGACATAGTAGACAAAGATGCCCAGCCTGTTAAAAAAGTAGATGTTTTGGTTCACGAAATACAAGAAGATAGCGTAAGGGGTTTTCCTATTCATGTTGATTTTCTGGCTATTGATATGAATAAGCCAGTTGAAGTAACTGTTCCAATTAATTTTGTTGGAATCTCCCCAGCTGATAAAAACAATATGGGAATACTAGTTAGAGCCTTATATGAATTAGAAATAGAAGCATTGCCTAAAGACCTACCTCAGAACATAGAGGTTGATGTTTCTTCTTTGATTGACCTAGATAGTCAGATAAGAGTTGGGGATATTAAAATCCCAGCTAATGTTACCGTTAAAACTAATCTAGATGAAACAGTAGCATTAATTTCTCCTATACAAGAAGAAGAGGAAGAGGGGGCTGAAATGGACCTCTCTTCAATAGAAGTAGAAAAGAAAGGAAAAGAAGAAACAGGAGGAGAAACTACCTCTGTAGAGTCAAAAGAATAGAAAAAAGTAGGAGCCCAAGAGTTCTCTGGTACTTCTATGATATAATTAATGAATATGCAAATCAAAATAACTAGATTTTTTTCTGCATTATTGATGATTTTAATCTTGCCTTGTTTTTTCTTCTTAAATAAAATAGAGGCTAGTGTTTATTTAGACAATGCTAAAGCAGACAAAGCTTTGCTAGAAGCTGAACTTGCAAAATTAGAAAAAGAAATAGCCGAAAAAGAAAAAGAATTAGCTAGTCAGAAGGGACAATCTGTTTCCTTGTCTAGGGATATTTCTATATTAAGTTCTCAAATAGAAAAATCTAAATTAGACATTAGGGCAAAAAATTTAGTTATAGAAAAACTTGGTGGAGAAATATCCAATAAAAACCAAGAAATTAGTGCTCTTTCAGTTAAAATAGAAAGGGAAAAAGACTCTTTGGCTCAGCTTCTTAGAAAAGAAAGGATGATTAATGATAGAAATCTTATTTCTCTTATTCTGTCTAAAGAAAGCATTTCAGATGTCTATGGAGACCTAGAGTCTTTTGCTTCTGTAAAAAAAGGAATTCAGTTTTCTTTAGATGAAATTAAGGGAATGAAAAACTTAACTGAGATAGAAAAAAAATCTCTGGAAAAAAAGAAAGATGAAGAAACTGACACTAAATATGAACTTGAGAGAGATAAAGCCAAAGTAGAGTTAAGTGAAGCCGAGAAGCAAAAATTATTATCTATTAGTAAGAATAAGGAATCTGAGTATCAAAAAATATTAGATGAGAAAGCTAAAAAAAGAGCAGAAATACTAGCGGCTATCTTTAATCTTGCTGGAGGAGGATCTACTAAAATTAACTTTGAAACAGCTCTTATTTATGCTAAAGAAGCACAGAAGTTAACAGGAGTAGATCCGGCTTTCCTATTAGCAGTCTTAACTCAAGAGAGCAATCTCGGAGCCAATGTTGGACAATGTTATTTAACAGATGCTAAAACAGGAGCAGGAATGAACCCTAAGACAGGAAAAACATTTCCTAATGTAATGAAGGCCATGGGCCTTCCTGGTAGGAAGGGGGACATAGATGATTTTTTCCTAATAACTGCTGCTACTGGTAGAGATCCGTACAAAACATTAGTTTCTTGTCCCATAGAAGGAATAGCTGGATATGGTGGAGCAATGGGTCCTGCTCAGTTCATAGCTTCTACTTGGGCTGGATACAAAAGCAGACTAAAGAGTATACTGGGGCACGAGGCCGATCCTTGGAACCCCAGAGATGCATTTATTGCTTCTGCTACCTACCTAACTGATCTTGGAGCAGTAGGAAACAGTGCTAGTGCTCAACATAAAGCTGCTTGTAGATACTATGGAACAGGAGGCGCTACTTGTTCTTACAGCAACAGTGTTATGAAACACAAATTAAACATACAAGCTAACATTGACTTATTGCAAGAATAATTAAATTATGATAACATTACAAATCATATGAAAAAAGATATACATCCTAAATATAATGAAAAAGTAACAGCTAAATGTGCTTGTGGTGCTACTTTTATAATTGGCTCCACCATGGAAGAAATTAGTGTAGAGATTTGTAGTCAGTGTCATCCATTTTATACAGGTAATGAAAAAGTGTTAGACACTGCTGGAAGAGTGGATAAATTCAAGAGACGAATGGCGGCTGCTCAAAAGAATAAAAAATAAATTAAATGTATAAGCTCTTAAGTTATAATTAAGAGCTTTTTTTGCTTCCTAAAAACTAAAATAAAAAAATGGGAATTGATTTAGAACAACTAAAAAAAGACTATAAGACAAGCTACTTTGCTGAGGAGTATGAAAAATTACTTAAGGAAGAAGGAAAAACCAGAAAACTATTAGAAGATGACCCTAAGTTAAAAGAATTGGCAGAAGAAGAATTAGAGCTGATTAAAGAGCAAAAAGAAAATCTAGAAAAACAAATAAAGGAAATCCTAAAGAAAGAGGAAGAGGAAGAAGAGTTTCCAAATGAAATAGTCCTTGAGGTTAGAGCTGGTGCAGGGGGAGATGAGGCTTCTTTATTTGCTCTTCAGCTAGCAGAAATGTATTTAAGGTTTGCAGAAAATCAAGGATGGAGTTGGAAAAAACTAGGGGAATCTGTTAATGAAGTTGGGGGATACAAAGAAGCTTCTTTTGAAATGAAAGGACAAGGAGCCTATAAAACACTAAGACACGAAACAGGAGTCCATCGTGTTCAGAGAGTTCCTGTAACGGAAAAAAGCGGTAGAATCCACACTTCCACCGCCTCAGTTGCTATCTTGCCGTTAAGAAAAAAAGTTACTATTGAAATCAACCCAGCTGACCTAGAAATGGAGTATTCAAGATCAGGTGGAGCTGGAGGCCAAAATGTAAATAAAGTAGAAACAGCTGTAAGAATAGTACATAAGCCAACAGGCATAGATGTTCGCTGCACAACAGAAAGAAAACAGTTGGCCAACAGGGAAAAAGCTATGCAAATTCTAATCTCTAAATTAGAAATGAAGAAAGAAGAAGAAGAAGCTCTTAAGTATTCAGCTGAGAGAAGAGAGCAAATTGGAAGTAGTGATCGCAGTGAAAAAATTAGAACTTATAATTTTCCACAAGACCGAGTGACAGACCATAGGGTAAAAGAATCTTGGTCTAACTTGCCTTCTATAATGGAAGGAAATATTGAAAAAATTACTGAAAGACTTTCCTCTCTTTAATACAATAAATCCTTGCTCTTTTGTCCTCCTACTGCTATAATCGGCCTAGTAGTTTGCTGATGTTTTGGTATCTTTCATTCCTTTGTGTCTCTATAAACATTGAGGTTTGTAAATGAAATCGGGCAATGCGATTACATTTATAAGTTATTTCTCCATTTAATACTATGTAAGTAAGATTAATGGAGCACAATTGTCATATATGGCAAAAAAATTATATGTTGGAGGTCTTCCTTATAAGACCACCGAAGATGAGCTAAAAGCTTATTTCAGTTCAGCTGGAGAGGTTGCTTCGGCTATAATTATTATGGATAAGATAACTGGCCGATCAAAGGGATTTGGTTTTGTTGAAATGGAAAACGAAGCTGAGGCAGAAAATGCTATCTCAATGTTTGATGGTAAAGATTTTGAAGGAAGAAATCTAACCGTAAATGAGGCTCGCCCAATGGAAGAGAGACCAGCTAGATAACATAATGAAAATAAAATAAAAAACCTGCTTTTGCAGGTTTTTTATTTGCAACTTAAGGTGTTTTTTGTTATATTTTTATATGTTATTTAGATAAAAATTTTTGCATGCGTGTATAGTTCAGTGGTAGAACGCTGTCCTGATAAGACAGAGGTCCTTGGTTCGATTCCAAGTACACGCACCGAAAAATAAGACAGACCCCCACACCCATATTTTTATTAAAAAATATAGGTGTGCGGACAAGGGTCCTTGCCTGCCCGACTAGTTTTCTTTTATGTGTGCTCATAAAAGAAAGATGGGCGGGAACTTGCCCATCACTACCCACTTCTAAGAGTAGAGAGAAGTGGGTGTGCGGGCAGGCCCCGCGTAGCTTTAGCGAAGTGGGGTTCGATCTCAACCCCCACAAACCAATATTTCCATTGTTTTTTGAAACTAAACAATATCTCTTTAGAATAAGATTGGGGTTTTTTAAATTAGATAAATTATTGTCAACAACAAAAAAGCATTATTACATATGGAAATATAGGTGTGGGGACAAGTACACACATAGAAAAAGAAGCAGCCTTAATGAACACTTAAAAACAAAAAAGCTAAAAAGTTCTAAGGGGGTAACGAGGTGGACGGCCGTCCACTTCGTTACCCCTTGTTAATTTCTAGTCTTATCTTATAAGGATTAAAATAGAAATAAGAAATTAGGAAAATCTCAAATCTTAAAATTGAAATAACCCTTATATTATAAGGGTCTATTTATACTCAAAGTGCGCGATCGCGCAAGTTGAGTATATAATAAGGGTTGTAAAATAAGGGTAAAAATAGAAAAAAAAATCTGGAAAACTTAAAACCTAAAAATCAAAAATAACCCTTGTAAAGTAAGGATAAAAATCTCTTGGAGTAACAAGACTGACGGCCGTCCGTTTGGTTACCCCCACACCAATATCTCCTCTAGGTGTGGAGATATTACACAGGACCGTCCTGTGTATGGAGCTGTTTTTAGATACTGGTTCAGTGTAAAATAAATTAAAGCCCCATTAACAGGGGCTGATTAAACTTACAGCAGTAAGATTTCCAAAGAAATCTTTTTGACAAGATAAAACTACTTCTTGTTTCTCCCTTAGGTTTTTTAATTTTTGAAAAAGACTAAGGGGTAATTTGATTTTAGTAATTTTATTTTGATTCTCTTCTTTTATGTCCACAGTATAAACTGGGACACTTATTAAGGTTTGATTAAAAAAAGAAGAAGAAAAAGTGAAAGAAGCGGGGTCCTCAAGAGAAACATACTGTTCTTCTGTTTCTCTTTTTAGGGACTCTATTGTGCCTCTTATTTCTATGTCTCCATTCTCAATAGAGAGAGAAAAAAAGACAATGAATAAAACCAGCAACAAGATAAACCCTAAAAAAATAGTTATATTCATCTCTTTAGATTTTGGTTTAACTTAAAAATATAACAAAAACAGGAAAATGTCAATGTCCTCCATTCATTTTGAGCTTAATATAAAATTTCATAATTTGCTGTGTTTCTGCTTTTTTAGTATATTAATAACTGGACTGCCTTAAGTGGTCCAATTATTTTTATAATTAAAAAATTTAAGATATGGCTATAAATAAAAAGAAAAAATATGTTTATTCTTTTGATGAGGGAAAAAAAGAAATGAAAGAAATCTTAGGTGGGAAGGGAGCTAATTTATCAGAAATGATAAATTTAGGAATTAATGTCCCTCCTGGTTTTACTATTACAACAGAAGCCTGTAAAGTTTATAATGATTTTGGTAAGAAGTTATCTCCCCTAATTAATGAACAAATTAAAAATAAATTAATTGAGCTAGAGAAAAAAATGGGCAAAAAATTAGGAGACGACAATGATCCTCTTTTGGTTTCTGTTCGGTCTGGAGCTGCTGTTTCTATGCCCGGAATGATGGATACTATTTTGAATCTTGGTCTCAACGATCAATCAGTTTTAGGATTAGCAAAAAATACCAATAACCCTAGATTTGCTTGGGATTCATATCGCCGATTAATTCAAATGTTTGGTAATGTTGTTCTAGAAATAGAACATTCCAAATTTGAGAAAATACTAGAAAATGTAAAGAAAAACAAAAAAATAAAATTAGACACTGATTTAAGCGAAGCAGATTTAAAACTCATTGTTGAAAAATATAAAGAGATGATAGGCAAAGAAAAAGGAAAATCTTTTCCTCAGGACCCAGGGAAACAGTTACAGTTGGCGATACAAGCAGTTTTTAATTCTTGGGGTAACTACAGAGCAGTAAGATACAGAGAACTAAATAGCATTAAGGGGCTTTTTGGTACTGCGGTAAACATACAAGCAATGGTGTTTGGAAACATTGGAGAAGACTCTGGAACTGGTGTTTGTTTTACTCGAGACCCTTCTACTGGAAAAAATGAATTCTACGGAGAGTACTTAATGAACGCTCAAGGTGAAGATGTTGTGGCGGGAATTAGAACTCCCTTACATATTTCTAGCCTAAAAAATCAAAACCCTAAAATATACAAGGAGCTTTTAAGTATTTGCAGAAACTTAGAAAAACACTATAAGGACATGCAGGATCTTGAGTTTACAATAGAGAGAGGAGTTTTGTATATTTTACAAACCAGAAATGGAAAAAGAACAGTTGCCTCTGCTGTAAAGATCGCAGTGGACATGGTTAAAGAAAAAATAATTACGAAAGAAGAAGCTTTAATGAAAATAAACCCGAGCGATTTAAACAATTTATTACATAAACAATTTGATCCTAGTGTTCTCGTTAAGTCTAAACCCGTAGCATCTGGATTGCCGGCTTCTCCTGGAGCGGCGGTTGGTGAAATTGTTTTTTCAGCTTCTGTAGCGTTTGAAAAATCACAAAAAGGAAAAAATGTTATTTTAGTCAGAGAAGAAACTTCTCCTGAAGACATAGATGGGATGCATTGCTCTAAGGGTATTTTGACAGCCAGAGGTGGAATGACATCTCACGCTGCTGTTGTGGCTCGTGGAATGGGAACTTGCTGTGTTGCTGGATGTTCTGATATTTTAATAGATGAAAAATTAAAGACATTGGCAATTAAGGGATTAAAAAATAAACTAAAAGAAGGAGATATTGTTTCTCTTGATGGATCAACGGGAAATATTTACCTAGGGGAAATAACAACTAAAGATCCTGAATTATCTGGAGATTTTGGAAAACTAATGTCATGGGCAGACGAGGTTAGAAAATTAGGAATTAGAACAAATGCAGATACACCCAAAGATGCTGAAATGGCCAAAAAATTTGGAGCAGAGGGAATAGGTCTTTGTCGCACAGAGCATATGTTTTTTGGGGAAAAAAGAATTAAGGCTGTTAGGGAAATGATACTGTCTGACAACTTGGAAAAAAGAGAAAGAGCATTAAGTAAAATTCAACCATTTCAAGAAAAAGATTTTATAGAACTATTCCACACCATGGACGGATTCCCAGTTACAATTAGGTTTCTAGATCCTCCTTTGCATGAGTTCTTGCCTAAAGAAAAAAAAGATATAGTAGAAATAGCTAAGGAATTAAAGGTGTCTGTGAGTGTGTTGGGGAATAAAATATCAGAATTACATGAATTTAATCCAATGTTGGGCCACAGAGGTTGTCGTTTAGCTATTACTTTCCCAGAAATATATGATATGCAAACTAGAGCTATTATTAATGCCGCCATAAAGGTTAGCCAGCAGTGCCCAATTTGTAAAAAGAAACACAAAGTTGAACCAGAGATAATGATTCCCTTAGTTGCTACTGTTAAAGAATTTTCTATTCTTAAAGAAAATGCTAAAAAAATAATAGAGCAAAGACTTAAAGAAGAGAAAATAAAAATTAATTACAAAATAGGGACTATGATAGAGGTGCCTAGGGCTGTTCTAATAGCAGACAAAATAGAAGAAGCAGGGGCAGAATTCTTTTCATTTGGAACAAACGACCTTACCCAAATGGGATCTGGTGTGTCTAGAGATGATGCTGAAAAATTCTTAAAAGAATATACTAAAAAAGGAATTTACGAATGCGATCCTTTTGAGTCCTTAGATCAAGAGGGGATAGGGGAGCTAATCAGAATAGGGGTAAGAAATGGAAGGAAGAAAAACAAAGATCTAAAAATAGGAATTTGTGGAGAGCATGGAGGTGATCCAAAATCCATAGAGTTTTGTCACAGAGAGAAATTTTCTTATGTCTCTTGTTCTCCTTTTAGAGTTCCAATTGCCAGACTGGCTGCAGCTCAAGCTGTCCTAAGAGATAAAAAATAATTCTGTTATAATTATTTTATGACTCAGGAACAAGCTCTTCGGATAATGAAGACAGGTGTTAATGTTTTCTTAACAGGAGGAGCGGGAAGTGGAAAGACATTTCTTTTAAACAAATACATTGAATATCTGAAGGATAATGAAATACCTGTAGCGGTAACTGCCTCTACGGGTATTGCCTCTACTCACATGAACGGAGTAACTATACATAGCTGGTCTGGTCTCGGAATTAAAGACAGTTTGGATGAAAAAGCTCTAGATGAGTTAGAGCAGAAAAAATACCTATGGACAAGGTTTAAAAAAACAAAAGTCTTAATAATTGATGAAATTTCTATGCTTAAGCCTTCTCAGCTAGAAATGGTAGAAAAAATATGCTGCAGGTTTAAAAGAAGCAATAAACCATTTGGAGGACTGCAGATAATAATTTCTGGTGACTTTTTCCAACTGCCTCCTATTTTTAAAAAACAAGAAAAAACTGAGGAGATACTCTTTAATAGTAATGTTTGGAAAATATTAAATCCTGCTATCTGTTATCTAGGAGAACAGTTTAGGCAAAAAGATGATACTCTGTCTAGTATATTAAATAAAATCAGATCAAATCAGATAGATATTGGTGATTACAAAAAACTAGAAGAAAGAGTCCTTGTTCCAAATGAAAATTTTAAACCCACGAAACTTTATACTCACAATATAGATGTAGATCTTATTAATGAGGGAGAATTAGCAGAAATAGAAGAAAAAGAAATAATCTTTGAAATGACCAGCACAGGACCAATTAACTTAGTTTACTCTTTGAAAAAAAGTTGTATAGCAAATGAGGTCCTTAGAGTTAAAAAAGGAGCAGAGGTTATGTGTATTAAGAATAATTTTGAAGAAGGTTATGTTAATGGGTCAAGAGGGAAAATAATCGGCTTTGAGCCAGATACTCATAATCCAATAGTTGAGCTTTATTCTGGAAAAACAATTTCTATAGCACCTGCCACATGGAGTATAGAAGAAGATGGAAAAATTAAAGCTTCCGTTAAGCAAATTCCTCTTCGTTTGGCCTGGGCTATCACAATACATAAAAGCCAGGGTATGTCTTTAGACAATGCTGAGATTAATTTAGAAAAAACATTTGCTCATGGAATGGGTTATGTTGCTTTGTCTAGAGTGAGAACCTTAAGTGGTATTGTTTTGACTGGCTTAAACAAAAGAGCTTTAAATATTGACCCAAGGATATTATCAATAGATCAAGAATTAAAAAAAGAAAGTGAGCAAAATAATATTTTATTTAGCAAGCTAACAAAAGAAGAGCAAGAGCAGTTAGAGGAAAATTTTATCTTAAAAGCGGGAGGTGAAAGAAAAAAAGAAAATAAGGATCTTCAGAAAAAGACATCTACAATAGATAAAACAAAAGAATTATTGAAGGAAGGAAAAAGCATTAGAGATATTGCTAAGAAAAGAGGGCTAACTACAGGAACCATTCTTAATCATGTAGAAAAAATTAAAATTAAAAGCCTAGAAATAAACTTAGACCACCTTCGTCCAAGCAAGAAGATAATAAGGGAAGTAAAATTAGTTGATTCAGAAAATAAAAAACTCAAGGAGATAAAAGAAGAATTAGAGAAAAAGGGACTAAAAATAAGTTATGGAGAAATCAGACTAGCTCGTTTGTTTTTCTAGTTAGGTTATTTTTTAATAATAAAAATAACATTTTATCCTAAAAAGTAGTATAATATAAATATATTAATAATATTAAATTCAAAT
>CAZTAH010000011.1:0-14236 GCA_964611515.1 uncultured Candidatus Saccharibacteria bacterium
CATGCATCACATATATCACACTCATAGTATAGTCTTGAGTTCTAATAATAAAGGCGAGGCTGATAAGATACTAACTTTACTTACTAAAGAGATGGGCTTAATTAGAGCAATGGCGCAAGGAATAAGGTTAAATAAATCCAAGCTGAGATTTGCTCTTCAAGATTTTTCACTTGCAAACATAGACCTAGTAAGGGGAAAAGAGTACTGGAGACTAACTTCAGCGAAAAGTATAAATACTTTCTCTTTGATTCCAAAAAATACTGAAATAATCACTTTAGTCCGGAGGGTTTTTAAACTTGTGGAAAGACTTGTTTTGCCAGAGCTTCAAAATGAAGAAATTTTTGATGATTTAGTGTTTTTTCTTAATTTTTTAAACTCAAGAGAGGTGAAAAAGAAGGAGGTTGAGGCAGTGGAAATCTTAATAGTTCTAAGGCTTCTAAACAATCTTGGGTACATAGGATCACACAAGGAAACAGAAAAACATACTCAAGAAAAATTAAAAAACATAAACATAGAAAATATTCTTAGGGACAAAAAAATAATAATTTCCTATATAAATAAAGCTTTAAGTCAAAGTCAATTATGATATAATAAAAACATGAAAGATGTTAATAAAATAGATAAACTCAGAAAAGATCTGTACGAAAAAAGAAAGGATAAATTTAATCAGCCCAGAGAAAGCTTGCTGAGGCCCGTTACTTATTCTGTAGGAGGGGAATGGAAAAAGAATGAAGAAGTAGAAAGAAAAGAAAAAGTGATAAAAAAACCACCAGTTTCTATCTTTAAGAAATTTTTCATAATAGCTTTAGTTTTCTTTTTAGGAACAGTTTTTTATGCTGTCTATAATTATTTGCAAGGAACTTACACTACTGTTGTTTCAGATAAGAAAATAGAGATAAAAATAACAGGAAACTCCTTTATTAAAGCAGGAGAGGATCTTCCTTTAGAGATAGAGATCATTAATAACAATAATGCAGACTTGGAGTTTGCCTATCTTTTTATAGAGCACCCCAAGGGGTCTTTAAATGATTGGAGTGACCTAGAGAGGCTTCCTAGGGAATCACTAGGGACAATAAATCCAGGACAAAGAATAAATCGCAATGTTAAGGTTAGGTTGTTTGGAGAAGAAAGGTCAGTGGTAAATGTGAGAGTTGGGCTTGAGTATCACCCAGAAGGCTCTAATGCTGTTTTTTCTAAAGAGGTTTATTATCCTGTAACAATTAGCACTGCCCCAATAGTTTTATCAATGGAGGGAGCTAACACAGTTGTTTCTAACCAACCTATTGCTTTAAAAATAACTGCCACTCTTAATACTTCTCTGCCAAAGGAGAATCCTATTATAAAAGTTTCTTACCCTAATAACTTTATTTTTGACTCAGCTTCTCCAGAGCCCAGTATAGGAAATTCGGTTTGGAGCTTAAGCTCTTTAACTAAAAATAAACCACTAGAAATAGAAATCAAAGGAAGGGTTCTGGGAACAGAGGGAGAGGATCAGGTTTTTCATTCCTATGTGGGGACCACTAAAGACACAACTCCTTCTGTTATTAGTATGAATTATGGATCTCAGTCACATAAGGTCTTAATAGGTAGGCCATTTTTAAATACTAAGGTCTTAATAGCAGGTAAAGAGGAAGACGAGTATTCTGTTTCTGGAGGAAGGGCGGTAGATGTTAGCATAAATTGGAGTAATGATTTTTCGGACTCTATTTCTAATGCAGAAATAATAGTAAGTCTGTCCGGAAACGCTCTAGACGAAAAAGGAGTGTCTACTAGGAGTGGTTTCTTTGACTCCTCTTCTAATAATATAGTTTTTAACAGAAGTACATCTCCTGAGTTACAAGAAATAAGACCTGGACAAAATGGATCTTTGGATTTCTCTTTTAGGACCAAGTCTTTAGTTGGCTCTTCCAATGTCCTAGAAGACCCAACGGTTTCAATAAGAGTAAGTGTTAGTGGCAGGCAAACAACCTCTGGTTTTGATTATAAAATACTAAATGACTTTATTGAAAAAATAGTCAAAGTGCAAAGTGACTTTCAAATTGCATCATCTGCTTATTTTCACGGAGGAGAACTTCCACCTAAGGCGAACGAGGAAACTTCTTTTATCGTATACTGGACTCTATCAAACTCAGCTAATACCATAAAAGAAGCAAAGGCCACCGCAATTATTCCTTTTTATGTTGACTGGGTTGGACCAGTAGCTGGGTCTGAGGGGCTGGTTACCTATAATCAAGTAAGTAGGGAAATTACATGGAACATAGGAAGCGTGGCTCCATATACAGGGATCAAGTCAAATAAAGATATTTCTTTTGTGATAAAAATGAAACCATCTATTAATCAAGTTGGATCAATTCCCACAATTGTAGAAAAAATTGAGCTAAGCGGAGTAGACTCTTTTACCAACACAGAAGTAAAAAGCTCTGCTCCATCAATAACAACCTTATTGTCAAATGACCCAAATTTTAAAAATATCAATGGAAGAGTAGTAGAATAAACAATATGAATAACAAAGAAAATGAATTATTAATGGAAAAAATAATATCTCTCTGTAAAAGAAGAGGTTTTATTTACCAAGGGTCAGAAATCTATGGAGGACTGGGTGGTACTTGGGATTATGGACACCTTGGAGTGTTGCTGAAGAATAATATTAAAAACTCTTGGTGGAAAAAATTTGTAGAGTCAAGAGAAGACATGTATGGAATGGACGCCTCAATTTTAATGAACCAAGAGGTCTGGAGGGCCTCTGGTCATATTGATACTTTTACAGACCCTTTAGTAGAGTGCTCTAAGTGCAAGCATCGTTTTAGAGAAGATGTATTAAAAATAGAAGGAAAATGCGATAAATGTGGTTCTCCTGTCGGAGTAGCAAGAAACTTTAATATGATGTTTAAGACTCAAGTTGGGCCAGTTGATGATTCTTCTTTGTTGTCATACCTAAGACCAGAGACTGCCCAGGGAATTTTTGTTAACTTTAAAAACATAATAGATTCTTTTCACCCTAAATTACCCTTTGGGATAGCTCAGATTGGAAAAGCCTTCAGGAATGAAATAACTCCAAGAGATTTTATTTTTAGAGCTAGAGAATTTGAGCAAATGGAAATTGAGTATTTTGTGAGAAAAGAAGACTGGGAGAAATATTTTAATTACTGGAAAGACGAAACCCTGGAGTGGACAGAAGAGATTGGTCTAGATCAGAATAAAATACATCATAAAGAAATAGAACCAGAAAACTTAGCTCATTACTCAAAAAGAACAATTGATATTGAGTTTGATTTTCCCTTTGGCCAAAAAGAGCTTTTTGGCTTAGCCTATAGAACTGATTATGATTTAAAAAATCACAATTTGTTTTATTTAGATGAAGAAAATAAAGAAAAAATAATCCCACATGTAATAGAGCCATCTTTTGGTCTAGATAGGATTATTCTGTCTTTATTATTAAGTAGCTATAAAGAAGATAAGGTAGGAAATGAAGTTAGGCCTTTTCTCTCATTTAAACCAAGAGTAGCTCCTATTATCTGTGCTGTTTCTCCTCTGTTAAAAAACAAACCAGAGCTTAGAGACTATGCTCACTTAATCTACAGAAAGCTAAAAGATAAGTTTGGTAGAGTTATGTGGGATGATAATGGAAACATAGGCAAAAGATATAGAAGGCAAGATGAAATAGGGACTCCTTGGTGCATAGTAATAGATTTTGATACTATTAAAAATGATACAGTTACGATAAGAGACAGAGACACAGCAAAGCAAGAAAGGGTGAAAAAAGAAGAAATAATTGATTACATAAAAGAAAAAATGGAATAATTTTTATTATTATATTAAGATATATTTTATGCTAAAAGTATATAAGAGAACTTTTAATAATGGGCTTAGGGCGCTGGTAATACCGGTTGAACATAACCCCACAGTAACTACAATAGTAATGACTGCTACGGGCAGCAACAACGAAACAAAAGAGATCAGCGGAATCTCTCATTTCTTAGAACACTTACATTTTAAGGGAACAAAAAAAAGACCAAAAGCTCAAATTATTAGTGAGGAATTTGATAACTTAGGAAGCTCAAGCAATGCTTACACAACTAATGAAATGACCGCTTATTATGCTGTTGGGGATTCAAATAGTTTTAAAAAGATATTGGATTTAATTTCAGACATGTATCTAAATTCAGCTTTTCCAAAAGAAGAAATAGAAAAAGAAAAGGGGGTAATTGTAGAAGAAATAAACATGTATGAAGATATGCCCAGTTATCAAGCCGGAGAACTCTTGGATGAATTGCTTTACGGAGATCAGCCCGTTGGTCGCTCAGTAGCGGGGAACAAAGAAAGTGTGAAAAAAATGACCAGAGAAGATTTTGTTGATTATAAAAACAAAAATTATGTAGCAGAAAAAACAGTCGTAGTTGTTTCTGGTAATGTAAACAAGAAAGAAGTTTTTAAGGAAATAGAAAATAAGTTTAAGGATATCCCAGTAAACAAAGGAGCGGTAGCAGTAAGGACCAAGGAGAATCAAACAAAGCCAATGCTTAAAATTAAAGACAAAAAAACCGATCAAACCCATCTTTCTTTTGGCTTTAGAACATTTTCATATAAAAATATAAAGAAAAATAATACACTATCCTTGCTTAGCATTATTCTGGGGGGAAGTATGAGTTCAAGGCTTTTTCTAAAATTAAGGGGAGAAATGGGAGTTGCTTATTATGCCTCATCCGGGAAAATATCATTTAAGGATTGTGGTTATTTAAGAATTAAAGCCGGAATAAACAATGGAAGAACAAAGGAGTCAGTTCAAGAGATAATTAATGAGTGTCAAAAATTAGCCAAAGGGGAGATAGAAGAAAAAGAATTAAAGAAAGCCAAAAGGATATTAATCAGTAGGATAAAAATATCTCTTGAATCAACAGAAGACATAGCTAATTTTTTTGGACACAAAGAGTTATTGTTGAGAGAAATAGTTTCTCCCGTAGCTTTAATAAAAGATATTAAAAAAATCACACTCAATGATGTTAAAAAATTAGCCAAAGATATTTTCAAAAATGAAAATTTGAATTTAGCCATTGTTGGTTCCGTAAAGAATAAAGAAGAAATTAAAAAAATATGTAAGTTTTGCTAATTATGCTAAAAAAAATTTTTAAAAAAAATAGAAATAAAACTTTTTATTTAACAACGACATTGCCTTATATAAATGCCCCTTTACATTTGGGTCATGCCCTAGAATTCATAAGAGCAGATTCCATAGCTCGCTACAAAAAACTTTTAGGATATGATGTCTTTTTTAATACAGGAACAGATGAGCATGGTCAAAAAATATATGAAAGAGCACAAGAGGAGATGATGGGTGTGCAGGATTTTCTAGACAAAAGCTTTGGAGTCTTTAAGGAGCAGGTTAAAATCTTTAATTTGAATGAGGGGGTCAATTTCATAAGAACAACAGACAACAAACATATAAAAATTGCTCAAAGTTTCTGGAAGAGGGTTGAGGAGAATGGATATATATATAAAAAGAAATACAAGACAAGATATTGCATAGGGTGTGAAAGTGAAAAAACAGACTCAGACATTGAGAATAACAGATGCAAAGAACACCCAGACACAGAACTAGAAATAATAGAAGAAGAAAATTATTTTTTTAAGTATTCAGAGTTTGGAGACAGGTTATTAAGATTTTACAAAAAAAACCCTGATTTTATAACTCCAAAATTTAGATTGAATGAAGTAGAGAATTTTATCAAAAAAGGTCTCCAGGATTTTTCCATCTCTAGGTTAAAAGAAAAAATGCCTTGGGGGATACCAGTTCCAGATGACAAAGAGCAAGTCATGTATGTCTGGTTTGATGCTCTAATTAACTATGTTTCTACTTTAGCAGAAGGAGGGACTAATTCTTTAAGTGAACTAGAAAAATCAAATAAATTTAAAAAGTACTGGAAAAAAGGCACTCCTACTCAGTATTGCGGGAAAGATAATACTCGTTTTCAAAGTGCAATGTGGCAAGCTATGTTAATGGCTGCTGATTTACCTAACTCTAATAAAATAGTTGTAAATGGTTTCATAACAGGGGAAGGAGGATTAAGAATGTCTAAGTCACTTGGTAATTCCTATGACCCTAGAGACCTGGCTCAAGATTTTGGTATTGACTCCTTAAGATTTTTCCTTTTAAAAGAAGTAAATAGTTTTGAAGATAGTCCTTTTACAATAGAAAGGTTTAGTCAGGCTTATAATTCTGGCTTAGCCAATGGCCTAGGGAACTTAGTTAGCAGGGTGATGACAATGGCTGTAAATTATGAAGTAAGGTTGAATGAAAAAGATTTAGGTTTTAATTATTATTCAAAACCAATTAAAGATTTAGAAAACTTTGACATCAATAAGTTTATAAATAAAATCTGGGAAGAGCTAAGGCTCTTAGATGAATATATACAGAAAACAGAACCATTTAAAAGGTTTAAAACAGAGCCAGAAAAAGCAAAAAAAGATGTTTATTATTTATTGTTTAATCTATACAAAAAAGCTTCAGCCTTAGAACCCTTGTTACCAGACACTTCAAAAGAAATCAAAAGACTGATAAAGGAAAATAAGAAACCAGAAAAACCACTTTTTTTAAGAAAATAATATGAAGCCAAAATACATAGACATACATTCCCATGTTAATTTTCCTATTTTTAACAAAGACAGAAAAGAGGTCATTGGGAGAGCACTAGCAAGCAGTACTTGGCTTATAAATATTGGAAGCCAGATAGAAACATCTAAAAAAGCAGTAGCTGTGGCTAATGAATATGAAAACGGAGTTTTTGCCTCAATTGGTTTACATCCCATAAACACTGTAGATCATTATTTTGATGAAAATGAGACTGAAAATTATAAAAAGGATTTTTTAAAAGGAGAAATTTTTGACAAGGAAGAATATAGAAATCTTTATGAAAAGGGAAAAGTGGTGGCAATAGGAGAGTGTGGATTAGATTACTATCATACAAAAAAAGAAAATAGGGAAAGACAGAAAAAAGCTTTTATTCAGCAAATAGAACTAGCCAATGAGTTAAATTTACCCTTAATGCTTCATATTAGGGATAGTGAAGATGACCTAGAGAGTAGTGCCTATCAAGACACCCTCTCTGTATTAAAAGAACACTCAAGAGTTAAAGGAGTGATACACTTTTTTGCTGGAACAGAAAAAGACGCTAAGGATTTTATAGATTTTGGCTTCTTTCTGTCTTTTGCGGGAGTAATTACTTATCCTCCAAAAAACAATAATCCCAGAAACATAAATATTCATAAAATAATAAAAAATACTCCAGTAAATAGAATATTGGCGGATACAGATAGTCCTTATGTCGCCCCCATACCTTATCGGGGAAAGAGAAATGAGCCTATTTATGTAAAGGAGATAGTAAGAAAAATCGCTGAAATAAAAGAAATTAATGAAGAAGAGCTGGCTAGTCAAGTTGTAGATAATGCCTTTATCTTATTTAACTTAAGCCCTAGGGGCGATTAGTTATTTTTGACTTTGAGGTTATTTTTTGATAATATAAAAAATACCTCATTTGTCCTTACCCTGAAGTAAGGACACTTAAAGGTCCAAGATGAGGTATCTTATTTATAGAATTATTAAAAATAATGAACAAAGAAGAACTAGAAACAAAAAATAAAGAAGAAGCAGATAATCCTCAGGAGGTTTATGAGGTTGGGTACCTAATTCTTCCTTCTATCTCAGAGGAAAACATAGAAGAAGAGGTTGTCAATCTAAAAAACTCTATTTCAGAAACAGGAGCTTCCTTTATCTCAGAGGAACCCCCATCTTTAATAGGCCTTGCTTATGAGATGACTCGTACCATAGGTAATAAAAAGCATAGATTTAATAATGGGTATTTTGGTTGGATAAAGTTTGAGATAGAAGCAAAGAAAATAAGAGAAATAAAAGAGGTTTTAGATAAGAATGAAAAACTAATTCGTTTTCTCTTAATTAAAACAGTAAGAGAAAGCACATTGTCCCCAAAAAGATCTTATCTAAAACAAGAATCAGCCAAAAGAAAGACAGCTTCTAATCAAGACGAAAAAGAAAAAGCCGAGCCAATAGACGAAGAGGCAATAGATAAAGAAATAGAGGCTCTAATCTCTTAGCTAGCGTGGATTTGTTAAAAATTAGCAAGATTGCTATAGTGTAGAAGGAAGAAAATTATAACTATAATAATAGCAGGAGTTTTAAACTCTAGCTTTATAAAATAAATATGTATTTCAATAAAGCAATATTAGTAGGAAATTTAACAAGAGATCCAGAGCTGAAGGTTTTACCGTCTGGGATTAATGTTTGTTCGTTTTCAATAGCAACAAATAGATACTGGAGAGATAAAGATGGAGAAAGACAAGAGTCCGTTGATTATCACAATATAGTAGTTTTTGGCCGACAGGCAGAGACCGTTAATCAGTATATGAGGAAAGGAAGTCAGGTACTAGTTGAGGGAAGATTGCAAACTAGATCTTGGGATGATCAAGCTACTAACACCAAAAGATATCGTACAGAGATTATAGCAGATAGAGTACAATTTGGATCTAGCCCAAACAGGGGAGAAGGAGCTACTTCTCCAGCCACAACACCGAGTTCTGCAGAAAAAGAAGAACTAGAAACAATAGAGTATCCAGATGAGCAGTTTAGTGCTGAAGATATTCCTTTCTAGACAGATTATAAGTAAAGTTTAATCATAAAATGAAACAAGATTATTTTTCATCAAACAATATAAGGCATATAGACTACAAGGATGTAGATCTCCTAAAGAGATTCTTATCTCCCTCAGCTAAAATTCTACCAAGAAGAAGAACAGGGGTAACTTCTAAGAATCAGAGAAAATTAGCCCTAGCTATTAAAAGGTCTAGATATATGGGTTTATTGCCTTATGTTTCTAAATAAATATTAGATTAAAAAAACCTCACTTAGTGAGGTTTTTTTAATTATTCTTTAGCAGGAATAGGGGCCTCTGATATTGGCTCTTGAAATTCCAGGGGTTTTCCTCTTCTGGCAAGTCTTGGAATAAAATAAAATCCAGAGAAAAGGAATAAACCCAAGGCAAGGAATAGAAACTTAAATGGAAAAACTAGAAAGAAAAGAGTAGCTACTATAGGGGAAATAATATAAGCAGCTGGGTACATATTCCTAAATATTCCTAATAAATTAGCATCTTCTTCTAAGGTATGAGTAAAGAAATAAACATCCGAAGTTGTTTGGATAATGCTAGCTCCTACTCTCGTCGCAAATAAAACTATTGCCCAAAGTAGTACATTAGGAGAAGAGATAAATGAGATCGTTACGGTAGAGATAATAGTTATAATAAAACCAACATACAGTAGAGTCCTTTTTTTAATCTTTTTCCTGTCTATTATGTAACCAATAGGAAAACCAAGAAAAACAAAAGGAGCTAACATTACCGTAAATATAATGCCTATTGGACCCCAATCCAAGCCAATGTGCTGATGTAGGTGAATAGGAGTATAGACAACCATCCAAGCAAAAAAGAATTGTAAAATAAAGTTAATAGCAACCACAGCAAACATGTTTTTCTTAGTCCTAAGGTACTTAAATGTCTTAAAGAAAGGTGTCATTTCGTAAGTTTTATCTCGGAATGTTCTAACTGAAATAATTAAGCCCGAAGCCATAACAGCTACCATCATAAAAGCAATGATATAAATTGTTTTATATCCTCCTTCTTTGGTAATTAAAAAGACAGCAATCAATGGTGCTAACATCCAGGCAATATTTTCAATAGTAAGATATGTTCCTCTTGTTTTTCCTATTGCCTCTGGGTCTCCATAGTGTTTAATGAATATATCTATACAGAATAAAGTCAGGGTATTAGTGCTATTAAACACAATAAAAGACAGTGAGACTATTATCGGATTTGAGAAAAGGATCATGCCCATTAAGCCTGCCATGTTTAGGATTAAAAAAGAAGCGGTAATCCTTTTATTTCCAAAGTTTCTCAATAGTTTAGAGCTTCTAAGAAAAAGAATTAAAGTAGCCATAGATCCAGCGGTAAACAGAAGGCCAACATAGTTTTCACCTATAAACTGAGCTAAGAAAGTAGAGTTAATGTAAGCAGAAAGAGCAATGTGCAAAGAAAATATAAACGAGAAAATATATAATTTTTTTAATTTAGTTAGTCTAAACATTATTAATAGTTGCTAAATATTTAATAATACAGGTATCACCATTGGTCTTTTGGCTGTTTTTTGATACAGAAACTTAGATATGTTGTCTCCTAGAGCTGTTTTGATATTATCAAAATTTACTATTCCTATACCACGAGTTTCATCCTCAATTGTTTTTTTAATTATTAATCTTACCTGATGTAATAATTCTTGATTTTCTTTTAAATAAATAAATCCTCTAGAAATAAGGTCAGGGGATTTTCGTAGCTTGCCAGTCATTGCATCTATTGTAGCAATAAGAACAAACATTCCGTCTTGAGCGAGCATAACTCTATCCCTAATCACAACATCTTGTTCGTCTCCAACAGAAAATCCATCAACCATTATAGGGTTATATGGAGCCCTTTCTTTTCTCATAGAAATTCCTTGTCCCTTGTCGGTAATTTCTACTATGGACCCATTGTCTGGAACGACGATGTTTTCTTCTGGTATGCCCCACTCTATGGCGAGGTCTTTATGTTTTACTAACATTGAGTGGTGTCCATGAATAGGAACAAAGAACTTTGGACGGGTTTTTTTATGAAGCCACTTCATGTCTTCCTGGTTTCCGTGTCCTGTAGCATGAACATATTCTTCGCTTGTTCTATAGCTAATTATTTTAACTCCATGACGAGTTAGGTTGTCTTTCAAGTTTTGAACCGAAACTTCATTTCCGGGAACTATAGAAGAAGACAGAATAATTGTATCCCCTTTCCTTAGGTCAAATTTTTTATGAGTCTTATTAGCTGCTCTATCTAAGGCAGAAAACTCTTCTCCCTGAGCTCCTGTCATTAAAACAACTACTTTATTTGGAGGATGGTCCCCAGCTTTTTCTATAGGAATAATAGTACCTTTTTTGGGTTTAAATAGACCAGCCATCTCGCAAACATCCATATTTGTCTTAATAGAACGACCGTCTATGGCTACTTTTTTCCCCAATGACTCAGCCACCTCTACGATCTTAACTAGACGAGTAGTATGAGAAGCAAAAGCAGCGATAATAATCCTTCCATCAATTCCTCGTATTAATCTTTCCAGGCCCTGATGTACCTTTATTTCAGGCAAAGCGAATCCTTCGTTCTCAATATTTGTGGAATCAGCCATTAATAGCAATACTTTCTCTTTATCAAAAAAAGCATATTCCTCTTCCTCTTCTTTTGTGACTATTCCATCTACTTGATCTAATTTATAGTCTCCAGGGTTAACGATTGACCCATAAGGTGTTTCAATTATTATTCCCATAGAGTCTGGTACAGTGTGAGTGACTCCGAAGAACCTAACTTCCATGTTTCCTAGTTTGATTACAGAGTTTTTCTCCACTATGTTTACCTTAAGAGGAGGGAGGTGAGGGAACTCTTCTTGCCTTTTTTTAATCATAAGAATTGTCAGATTCCTAGAATAAAGAGGAGGGTTACCTATTCTGTCCATAACTAAGGGTATTCCCCCAATATGATCTAAGTGGGCATGAGTAATAATTATTCCTCTTATCTTGTCTTTCCTTTCTTCTAGATAGGCAGTATTAGGGATTATGTAATCAATACCAGGGGTTTCTTTTGTTTTAAACTGCATCCCGGCATCCATGATTATAATATCATCTCCTATTTCTACGGCAGTCATATTTTTTCCAATCTCTTCTACTCCTCCTAGTGGAATAATTCTTATTACATCTTTCTCTATTTCAGGGATAAGTTTTTTATTTTTTTTAGTAATAGTTTTTGAAGAGTGAGCCTTGGTTGTCTTAGTTGGTCTTGCTCTTTTTTTATCTCCATACTGATAGCTACTACGGACCATCTTTTTAGCAGGAGAGCTCTTTAAGCTTGAATAAGCTACTGATTTTTGATTTACAGTTTTGATGTTTTTAGGTGTTTTTAACTTATGCACAACTCTTATGTTGCCTGATTTTTGATAACTAAATTTTTGAGCTTTTCTGGCTCCCATGTTTTCTTTTTTAGATTTTTCTGTCATATCTTTTTTTAATTATTAGGTTCTTTGGAGAATATTTTCCACACTCTCTCTTTGTTAGCTGACCAAAGATGTGCAGAGGTAAAGCGATCTGAGGGGTTAATTATATTATCCAAGTAAAGACCATTAATACTATTAGATGCCACATAAATATACTCAGGAGAATAAATTAAAATAGCAGGGATGTTTTTTTGAAATTCTTCTCTTAAAGCAGAGTAATTCTCCGAAAGCTCCTCCTCAGACATCTTCTCTTTTACTATGGATTCCAAAATAGAGTCAACCTTGCGATTATTGTACATGGCTATATTTAAACCAGTGTCAGAGATCTGAGAAGAATGCCAGAATGAATACAAATCAGACTCATGGTTTATTATTTGACCAAAGAAAAGCATATCATAGTCTCTGGTTTTAATTAGCTGATTAAGTTGGCCAGTTTCATATATCTTGCTTGAGTTTACCTCTATGCCTATCTTGAATAATTGGTTTTTAATTAATTCCACTACTTTTTTTAACTCAGGGGTGTTTCCGGTCGTAATCTCAAAAGCCAATTTCGTTTCCTCAATCTCTCCCTTCTTTGCTTCTGTTTTCTTGGTTCTAATATTATCCTCACCTAACAACCACCCAGCTTCTTCTAGTTTATTGTTAATCTCCTCTATTACAGAATTTGAGTATTTAGCTATCTCTCCATTAGGGATAGTTTTTTCTGGAATAGGGTTATTTATTTGCACTCCAAAACCAGCCAGTACTTCATCTATGATGTCTTGTCTGTCTATAGAGGAATTGATTGCCTCAAGCACTACAGGATCAGAAAATATCTTATTATTTTTATTATTGAAGAATAAACCAAATAACCGTGGTAAAACAGTAGAGTGGATAGAAAATCCATCTAGCTTAGCGTTTGACACACCCTCCGGGCTTATACAGCCAGCCTGAGTAATGGCTTTTGACTGAAGAGCTCTAAGGACTTCTTTCTCATTAGAAAAAGAAACAATGTTAAAGTATTTAATTAAAGGCTTACCTAAAACAAAATCATTAAATCTCTCCAGTTCATATTTTTTAGAAAGCCCTTCCTCGTTTTTTATTACTTTCTTTATTTTATAAGGACCAGATCCGATAGCCCTAGAATTATTAAGAGAAGACAGACTGAAGTCATTAATAGGAATTTCTTGCCATAACTCTGAAGAGAGAATACCCAGAGTGGTGTTGTTTAGGAAAGAAAAATAAGGCTCGGATGTAGTAAAAACAAGAGTCCTTTCTCCTGTTAGTTCAACTTCAACTCCTTCCCATCTAGACCTCAAGGGGCTTTTTACTGTGGGGTCCTTGATTTTTTCAACAGTAAATATAACATCTTTAGCAGTTAGGTCCTTCCCATCGTGGAACTTAGCTTCTTCTCTTATTGTAAATGTGTACTCCTTTCCATCTTCAGAAACAGAAGGCCAAGACACAGCAAGATCTGGAATTAGGTTTCCTGAGGAATCTCTTCTCATGAGCCCCGAATAAATCAGGGAAACCAAGTCCTTGTCAGCATCAGAGTTTGCTATAACTGGGTTCACTAAAATAGGAGTCCCCACAATTCCTTCGGTGACACTGCCTCCTTTCTGGGGTATTTCAACTATGAACATTTTATTCAAGCTTCTCAAAATAAGGAATAAAGACAGAATGCTAATAAGGAATAAAGAAACAAAAACAATGCTCTGTCTTTTAGAAAAAGACACAACTGCACTTCTCAACTCTTTTTTTTTGTAGAAATTAAATTTTTTAAAAATATGCATAGGATATTAAAATAAGATCAAGACACATGTTATCGTCTTATTTTATCAGGATAGCGAGAATAGATAGGATCACAAAAATTATAGCACAAGTTATTGTTAAGTAGAAAAGAAATTTTTCAAATCCTCGGCGAGTGGTATGGAAACTGCTTCCTTCACCACCAAAAGCCTCTCCGAGTCCAGCATTAGATCTCTGGAGTAAAATAGATATAATTAAAATAACAGATAAGACTATCTGCACAAAAGGCAATACATTTATTAAGCTTGTCATATTGGGAAAGTATACTATGTTTTTAGGTATTTAGCAAGATTTTTTAAAAGACTATTCTGTTGTGTATATA
>CAZTAH010000012.1:0-4896 GCA_964611515.1 uncultured Candidatus Saccharibacteria bacterium
TCCGCCTCACAAAAGCGAAAAAGACTGGAGCAGTCCAGTCTTTTTGGATTCACGCTTTTGTGCCCCCGCGAGGAATCGAACCTCGAATTACGGCTTAGAAGTCCGCAGTTATATCCATTTAACTACAGGGGCAGTGTGCGCGCTAAGGGACTTGAACCCCTGACCTATCCGGTGTAAACGGATTGCTCTAGCCAACTGAGCTAAGCGCGCTTTTTTAAAAAAAGAACTGTAGCAAAATAATACCATATTTTTAGAAAAATTCAATTATATGATAATATAATCTTATGAATATAGGTATTCTTTATGAAGACAGGGACTGTCTAGTTATAAACAAACCAGCAGGAATAATGGTTCATTCAGATGGAAAAAGTGACGAAAAAACAATCGCTGATTGGGTTGTAGAAAAATTTCCAGAAACCAAGGAGGTTGGAGAACCATTTTTAAGAGAAAAAGAAGGAGGTCTTGTGGAAAAAATACCAAGACCAGGAATTGTTCACCGATTAGACAAAGAAACTTCTGGAGCTTTAGTTATTGCTAAAAACCAAATTTTTTTTGAACGCTTAAAAAAACAATTTCAAAGACAGCAAATTAAAAAAACATACAGGGCACTCGTTTACGGACACATACCTGAACCCAGGGCCTCTTTGGCTTCAGGGAAAAGAGGAATTATAGATGTTCCAATTGGTCGTTCTCCAAGAAAAATAGGATCATTTACCGCTGGAAGGGGAGCAAAAGACCCAATCAAAGAAGCGAGAACAGAATATATTATTTTAAATAAATTTTTTGACACCGAAGACGAAAATGAACAAAAAAAAGCGGAGCACCAATTTACCTATTTAGAAGTTTATCCAAAAACAGGGCGAACTCATCAGATTAGAGTTCATTTAAGGTATATTAATCATCCTGTAGTCTCCGACCGTATTTATAAAGGAAAAAAAGAAATGGCACTGGGTTTAAATCGTCTGGCGCTTCATTCTTTATCCATCACTTTTAAGTCATTAGAGAGAGAAGATAAAACAGTTTTTGCCCCACTTCCACCAGATTTTGAAAAGGTGGTAAGGGAAAACAACCTAAAAGAATAATGCTCAAACTTTATAAAGATTGACAAACTTTATAAAGTTTCACTAAAAACTGCTTATCCTTCCGGTTGTTTATAACGATCCGTCCTCCTGTTTTTCAACAATCAGCTTTTTCTCTCCTTTGGACCACTCTAGATATGAATTTATCCCCACACAATTTATTTTTTAGTTTAAGAAATTCTAACTAAGTGATATAATAAAACATATGATAACTGCAGAGTTAATTTCTTACATCAACAATCAAAAAAGTAAAGGAAAATTAAAAGAAGACATTGTTTCCGACCTCCTAAGCGTAGGATGGGAAAAAAGTGACATAGAAGAGGGTTTTCAGACAATAGAAGGATCTGATAAATACAGAGAACCTATTACTGATGAGGATGTCTTAGATCCAAGCAAGCCTATCACCGACTTAAATTTTTATCCCCAAAGGCAGTCTAGTCTGGCAGCGACGGATGGAAGCTCTTCTCAGAAAACTGACCCTGGCTTCCCGACCATAGACCAAGAAGAGAGTCTTCTTTTTCCAAAAGATGAAATCATAAAAGCAGCAGAAGAACCTGCTCCACTAGAACCAGAGGATAAAAAAGAAGAAATTACTCAAGAAACTTCTCCTGTTTTACCTTCAATGGATACTGAAGAAGTTTTACAAGTCTCACTAGCACCAGAAGAGACTCAAGCCACAACAGAAGAGCAGGTCTCATCAGAGCTAGTGACTGAACCAGTTCTCCAAGAAAAAAAAGAAGAAACCATTTCTCCTTTAAACCAGGAGATGGAAAGTAGTTTAATTGAAGCAGAGAAAATTGAAACAATCCCAGCCGATCAAGTGCAAGCTGATCAATTGAGCCCTCTTTTAGCCGCAGAGACTGAGGGGTATAAAGAGCCAACTGTAGCCACAGGAACCATAGAGCAAAAACTAGAAGAAAAAACGACACCCCAATCCTACGACTTAGGTATTCCAGGCGTAGAGTTTTTTGATATGGAAGGGAATAAAATAAAGGCAGAAGAGGAACCAGAAAATCTAGAAAAAATCCAAGAAGAAATACAAATAGAGGAGGAGCAGGAAATTTCTCAGGCTCCAGAAGAACAGGTGATGCCGCTTATTCTTCAGGAAGAAATATCAATCACCGAAGACAACATTGAGACTACTGAACCATCGGTCTTCCCAGGTGAACCATCTCTGGAAGACAAAAAAACTGAAGATGAAATCAATCTTTTTAGACAAATGGAAAGTGAGTTAAAAACAGGACAGGTCCACCATCATCCAGAACAGCCGAAAGAGGAGGCTCGCTCAGGACAAACACTGGAAGAAATAAAAGAATCTTTTATTCCTAAATCTCCGACAAAAACAGAAGAAAATAAAGAAGATCAGCCTGTTTCAAAGGTTTCAAGGATGAGTATTCCTTTAGTGGAAACACCAGAAATAGACACTCAACCAGAAGGATTATTGATAGATGCTATTAAAAAAGAAAGTCAAAAAATATGGACCCCAATGAGTATTCCTGTAAAGATAGATCAAAAAGGAAGTGTTTATCCAAGACAGCAAGAAAAAACTACTCAGCCAGAGACGACTCCAGATAAAACAGGGGAGCCTGTCAAAATCCAAGATTTACAAGCACCCAAACCAGTGAGTCCTAGTCAAGAAACCGCTCCTATCTCAGCCAAAACAGAAGTAGACCCAGAGAGTATTTATGCGGGACCAGGCGACCCTCCATCCCGAGCTGGATTTTTAAACAAACAAGAGATGGGCTCTAATTTTATTCCTAAAAAGGGAGTTGACTCAGTGGCTACAGTAAAGTCTCCTAGTCCAGAGGAAGATTTATCTAAGGCCGCTATGCTCTCCTCTCTACATGGAGACATAGCCAAGATTAGTCAAGAAAAAGAAGCTACTAAAAAGCAACCCAAGGAACCAAAAACAGCAAAAAAGAAAAGAAAAGGACTTAAGGTTTTTCTAATATTATTCTTCCTTGTGCTACTAGTTGGTGGTGGTTTCTTTGCATACACTCACGATTTAATAAACCTAGATTTAAGCAGACTCGGTATTTCTTTTGTAAAAAAGAGCCCAAAAGAATTACTTTTAAATTACTCAAACTTATTATCTTCTCTTAATTCTTACAAAACAGAAACAGACATAGAGATAATCTCTCCTTCCTTAAGCAATATTTCAAGAGGATTAATTTCTGGGGAGGCGATTGTTTCTTCAGACACAGACTCTCTCTCAATAAATACAATAGGGAGTATTAATAAAAGTAACGGCAACTTGAGCTCTGATAGTTTTATTACAATAAAAGGTTCTATAATAGACAGTCAATATACTACTGTGGACATAAAAGATGACGGAACTAACCTGTATGTTACTATTCCTGATCTGGAAAATATAATAAAGGATTTTGTAATTAAACCCTCAGTTGTGAAAATAAATAAAGATGAATTAGTTTCATTTTATTCTCTATTCACATCAGAGTGGGAAAACTTAGCCAAAAGATTAAATTTATACAAATTGCTATCTAGCTCCATCCCTTCTTTTATAGACAATAAGGTTTTAATTGCTTACAACAATCTAATGAGCAACATAGATGTTGTTGAAAAAGGAGAAGAAAACATAAGGGGAGTGAATACTTACAGATACTCAATTACCACTGATAGGCAAAGGGTAAAGAGTTTACTAATGACGATAATAGAAGGAATAGCAGAAAAACTAACAGACGAAGAGCAAGAAAAAATTGATGGAATACTGGGATCATTAGACATCGCTCTCTTTGATGTTTGGATAGGAAAGGGAGACAATAACATATATCAATACAGCATAAGAGTAAATGTTCCTCTTTCTAAAATTACTGGACTTGAAGATAAGAGCATAGGAGACAATACGATTTCATTGTCTTGGAAGACGACATATCAAGACTTTAATGTCTTTAATAATATTCAAATGCCCAATAAGTTTACTATCTTTTTAGACTATTTGGAGGAAATGAAAAAAGAAAGGACAAAAGCTGGGCTTCGTGATTTTGCTGAATTAGCTATTATTTTAACAAATGAAGCAGGTAATAGTCTTAGGCCTAATTCTAGTGGTAATTGCGTAGAGCCAGTTCCCGGGTCTCTATTTTCACCAACAGGGCATCAGAAAATTTCGGCTTCCACTGTTGGGTCTATCTCAGAAATTTTAAATAAAATAATGCCAGAAACAGAAGAAGATGGGCTTTGCTACTCCACCGCTAAGGATTGGTTATTAGCATTACCTCTGTCTTATCAAGAAAGAGAAACAAAGACTCAAAATGAGGAAGAGCAAGCAGAGATAGTAGAGACAGAAGAAGCAGAAGGAGAAACAGAGACGGAAAAAGAAATAGAAAAAATTGTCACCAAGTATTACTGTGTAGACAGCACAGGAAACAGACTAGAGATAGATGAGGCTCCAACAGGCACTGTTTGTCCCGTACCCTAATTAGCCAAAACCTTTTCAATCATTGCCCAAAAGCACTTTTTGTGCTATATACTAAGACTAAGAGAAGATGGAGACATTAGTGTAGTAGTAACACAGCTCTCTGTGGCAGAGCTATCATGAGTGCAAATCTCATATGTCTCCCAATTAAGACTAATTTAATTTAGTCTTATTTATTTTTTTAAAATGATATAATCAAAATATGAAAAAATATGAAAATAAGGTCTGGGCGCAATTTTATTACGAAGTCCTTCCTTCCTTCCTAGTTTTAACAATCTTTACCACGGTAGCTCTTATTTCTTTTAGGGCTTTTCTGTGGGGCACTCCTTCTTTTAATTTTCTTTTTTGGAATATTTTTCTAGCACTTATTCCCTTAATGATAAG
>CAZTAH010000012.1:4996-10098 GCA_964611515.1 uncultured Candidatus Saccharibacteria bacterium
TCTCCGTCATAATATTACTAATAAGCTTTGGGATGTACTTGGGGCGTTTTGCTCGTTTCAATAGTTGGGACTTTTTCACCAACCACCAATCGCTCATTGGTCATATTTGGAAAGTTGTTAATAAGGCGGAGCCTCAAGCTTTTCTTTACACTTTACTTTTCTTCCTTTTCCTTTTCCTGACTTATCAATCTTGGAAGTATTTAAGAAAAAATGAATATATTAAAAAATAAAAAAATTATCGCTTTTGATCTAGATGGAACACTCGCAGAAAGCAAGTCTCCAATAGACGAAGAGATGTCTTTTTTATTAAAAAGTCTTTTAGAAAAAAAGAAAGTAATTATTATATCTGGTGGCTCTTTTGGGCAATTTCAAAAACAATTTTTACCATATTTAAGCATAGAGGAAGAAAGGAAAAAACTTCTTTCTAGTTTAATTTTATTGCCAACAAGCGGAAGTGTTCACTACGAGCTTGATCAAGAAAAAAATCATTGGGTAATTATGGACAAAGAAGAAATGCCCAAAGGGATAAAAGAAGAAATTATTTCTGTGCTAGAGGACTTTATTAGAAATAACCCTTTTGGCATAAGGGCAGTATTGGAAGGAGATGAAATAATAGAAGACAGGCAAACTCAAATCACTCTCTCTGCTCTCGGTCAAAATGCTCCTTTGTCTGAAAAAGCAAAGTGGGATCCTGATCAAGAAAAAAGACAAGCTATAAGAAAAATACTAGAAGAAAGATTACCAGAAGTAAATATATCTATCGGGGGCACTACATCAATAGATATTTTGCCTAAAAATTTTGATAAAGCACAGGGACTAATAAAGTATTTGAGTAAAAATAAAATAAAAAAAGAGGACCTATTTTTTGTCGGAGATGCAATTTTCCCAGAAGGAAATGATTATTCAGTCTACGAAGCAGGCTTTGATTGTCAGAAAGTTTCTGGACCAAGAGAGACAAAAGAAATCATTAAAAAATTTTTATAAAACAGTTGAAAAGATTATTTTCTCCTTAATTTACAAGGATTTTTGTCCACTTTTTATCCACACACTTATCCAGAAAATCAAAAAAATATGGTTGTAATAATATCACTCTTGGACGATAATTAATACATTGAACAAATAACTTATAGCCTAATGAATATAAAAATATTAAAAAAATCTGTTGTCATTGTTTTATTTTTTGCACTATTAATTCAAGTTTATTTCTGGGCTGAACCCATCTCAGCTGATTCTGCTAATGATAATGTGGTCGTAACATTAAATGTAACCTCCGGGATTACAATCACTGATGGTCTAAATGTGACAATGACTCCAAGTATGGGAGTTGCGTCAAATACTTCAATAGGAGAAAGCTCTTGGGTGGTAAAAACCAATAGTGTAACAGGGTACAGACTTGATGTTAAGGCCAGCACCTCTCCCGCCTTAAAACATTCTAATAGCACAGATAGTTTTGCTGATTATTCAGAAACAAGCACAGGAACACCAGAGACTTGGTCTGTGTCATCTGGAGATTATGAGTTTGGTTACTCTGTCCACGGAGATGATGTAGACTCAAGCACATGGGGGACAGGGACAAGCTGTGGAACAAGCTCTACAATTTCTACTAATAATTTAAAATATGTTGGTTTTAAGACTGTAGACAAAACAGTAGCAACCACAAATCAAATAACTCCAGTTGGGGGCACCCAAACAAATATTTGTTTTGCAGCAGAACAGGCGGGTGTGTATGCCCCTTCAGGAACCTATACGGCAACCATTACAGCTACAGCTGTGACTATATAAGGAGTATTTTTAAGAAATGAATGAGTCTAAAATAAAAAAAATAAACAATCTTTTTTTAGCTATATTGTTTAGTCTTTTTATTTTACCGAGTTTTGTTCTTGCCTATGAAAAAACACAATTGGACATAGAGCCTCAAAATGATTTTGTTGTAGAACCAGGAAAGACAGAAATTTTTCTAAACAGAGGGGATCAAGTTATCAAAAATGTAACCATTACAAATAGGATAAATAAAAAAGTAAGATTTAGGCTATCTACTGAGGACCTTGTTGGAACCAAGGATCAAAGTCAGCCAGTAGTCTTAATGGGAGACACTGAGGGACCGTATTCTTTAAAAGATTTTATTCAGCCAGAAATAGATGATTTTTATTTAGAAATGGGAGAAAGAATTAGTATTCCTGTTACTATTTCTATTCCACTAGAAGCAGAGCCTAAGGGGCATTATGGTGCGCTTGTAATCTCAAGCGAATCAGAATTTTTAAATGACGAACAAGAGGCAGATGGGGCACAAGGAAGAACAAGGATAATCTCTCGGATAGGCTCTTTGTTCTTAGTTAAAATTAATGGATTGGGAAAAGAAGAAGGGAGGCTGGAAGATTTTAAAATAAGCGGACCGAGTAAAAAGATATACAGTCAGGTTCCAGAAAGCTTTGAAATTGCCTATGAAAACACAGGAAATGTTCACCTTGTTCCTTATGGTAAAATATCAATCAATAATATAATTGGACGAACAATTGATCAAATTCCAGTCGATGCTTATTTTGTTTTACCAGAATCTATTCGCTATAGGGAGGTTTTTTGGCAAGATTCTGGTTTTTTGCTTGGTCGTTATACTGCTAACTTATCTTTGTATAAAGGTTATGGGAATGAATACCAAGATGCTCGTCTTGTTTTTTGGGTTTTGCCTTGGAATATAGTAATTCCTGTCTTTGTTGGATTAGTTCTTCTTGTTTCTCTAGTTTATTACATTCTAACTAGGTTTGAAATAAAGAAGAAAAAATAAAATATGATCTTAGCTTATTTTAAAAATAAACCAATTGGCTTATTCTTAACTCTGGTTTTAATTCTTTTCCCTTCAAGTCTAGCAACTGCTGAGGTAATGGGAAGCCCCAACTATAAGATGCAAGCTGATTCTGTTAACTTGGGAGGAAGTGAAGATTCTTCTAGCCCAGGGTACAATCTAGGTGACACTCTGGGCGAAATTGGGACAGGGGGATCAAGTAGTGACAATTATCTTCTGCATGCTGGTTTTTGGCAAATACAACCTAGCTATTTGTCTATCTCTAATCCAGAAGACTTAAAACTTGATCCAATAGGAGGACTTTCTCATCAAGCAAGCGAGGGAACACTTTCTTGGATTGTTAAAACCGACAGCCCCTCAGGTTATGAGCTATCAATTAACGCAACCACTTCGCCCGCCTTGCAATCTCCTTTTGATTATTTTGAAGACTATACTCCTGCGGGATCGGTACCCGACTATAATTTCATTAGTCCGGTAGATACTTCTTATTTTGGCTTTACTCCTGAGGGAACAGACACTTCTCCTCATTATAGAGACAATAATCTAATTTGTGGCTCTGGTTACAATGCAACAGAAGGGAAGTGCTGGGATGGATTATCTACAACTCCAAAAATAATAGCAATTTCTTCTTCCCCCAATCACCCCAACGGAAGCACGATCACTGCTCGCTTTAGAGCTGAAACAGGCGAGAACCACATTCAAACCTCTGGTCAATATCAAGTTGTGGTTCAAGTTACCGCTGTTTCATTATGAGAAAAAACCCTTTTATATTAATACTTTTTTTAGCAATAGGAATATTTTCTCCATTTTTTTCTAATGCCTTAAGTGATTCTACTGGACTAGATGTTTCTTTAGAAATTGTTCATTGTAACAATAATGGGATTTGCGAACCACCTCTTGAGAACTTTCTAAATTGTCCAAATGACTGTAAGCCTCCAGATGAAGGGAGAACAGGAGGGAGTGTGATCCTGACAGAGGAGGATGTTTTTATGAATATAAAAGTGGTCCCAAGTTATACATCTGCTGTTATAACTTGGACTAGCACCCTGCCCACTATTTATAATTTAAGCTGGGGAGAAGACCTGGAGTTCAGAGATGGAGTTCTTAAAAACATTCACTTTGTTAATGACCACCGAGTTCAATTAATTAATTTAAAAAGCGGAACTCTTTATTATTTTAAAATAGAAGCCCAGACCCATTTAGGAAAAGTTATTTCATCTGGAAATAAATATTTCACCACTCTTGTTCCTCCAGACACAACACCACCAGGAAACCCAACTAATGTTACAGCTACTCCTTCTGATAATAAGATAACTGTAGAATGGACCAATCCAAGAGATCTAGATTTTGACTATGTCAGAATAGTCAGAAGCACGGATGAGTATATAAGCAATCCCTACTTGGGTAAATTAGTATATGAGGGTAGTGGACAATATTTTTATGACCTAGATGTGATAAGTGGAAATCGCTATTTTTACACACTTTTTGCTAGAGACAAGAGCGGTAATTTTTCTAGTGGATCTATGGCAAGTGCTTTGTACTTATTGAAAGATGGTGAAATATTTATTCCAAAAGAAGAGGAGTTTTCTTTTATAATACCCCTACAGCCAATATATTATTCAGTCGCTCAAAGTGATTTTATAGAAAATTTTGAGTTAAACAAAACAATAGAGATAGATGCAAAAGAAGGAGCAATCATTACTGCAAACTTTATTAGCAGTAAAAAGTCTTTTGATATATGGATAGAAATTAGAGACAGGTATGAAAGAGTAAAAGGAAGATACTTCTTTACAGACAAAGAAGAGGGACCACAATCACGAGAAGTGATAGTACCCGAACTAATAATCAATGGAACTTACAATGTTTCTATTTTTCGCCAATATCAAGGGAAAATAGAGATAATTCACAGGGGTGTTTTTCATGCCACTGGGGGAGAGGATGTCTTTACTAGAACTTATTCATATTTTGTTCCAAGAGCATGTAGTATTATAATCTTACTAATACTAATAATTCTAGTTTTCTATCTCCTGATAAGAAAAATCAGAAAATACAAAAATAAAAAGCTAGGCCCGAAAAGCCAAGACCAAAAGCTAGGACGGTTCTAGCCTCATACACAGGACCGTCCTGTGTAAGGAGAAAAAAGAGGGTACACAGGACCGTCCTGGGTAAAGGATCGTCCTGTGCATAGGTCCGGCACTGTCTTGGCTTTCTAATCCTTTTTTTCATTTTTACCCTTACATCACAAGTCTTAATCTATACTTCCCACTTCGCCAAGGCTACGCGGGACAAGTTCCCACTTCGC
>CAZTAH010000012.1:10198-13645 GCA_964611515.1 uncultured Candidatus Saccharibacteria bacterium
TTCCCACTTCGCCAAGGCTACGCGGGACAAGTTCCCACTTCGCTAAAGCTACGCGGGACAAGTTCCCACTTCGCTAAAGCTACGCGGGACAAGTTCCCATATTCACCAAGGCTACGCAGGACAAGTTCCCACCCTGTCTGCTTGGGCAGGTTCGCTAAAGCTACGCAGGACAAACTCCCACACCCACTTCTCTCTATTCTTAGAAGTGAGTGTGGGGGTAACGAAGTGTCCGGCCGGACACCTTGCTACACTTATCTCTCTTTCAGGCCTAGGGCCGTCCTAGGCTGGATAAGGGGTAACAAGACGGACGGCCGTCCCTCTTGTTACACCAAGAGATTTTTATCCTTATTCTACAAGATCTATTTTTATATTTTTTATCATGGTTTAAACCTGTACAAATGAAGCCACGGCTCCGTTTGTATAGGTTTTATTTTTAAAAACCTAGTCCTTAGTTATACCAGGCAACACTTCTTATGATGTTCCCATTGTTTAGCTTTTTACTACTAAAAAGCACTTATAGTAACCAAAAGACAGTTTTTCAACTTTATTTTAAATAAATTCTGCTTAATTGGAAAAAGCAATAGAAATAAGGGCTTTTTTTCTGATCTCGGATAAAGCACCTGTTGAATAAGCAGTGGATTACTCAAGTTGTGGATAACCGTGTGGATTTTTCTTGAATAACTAGTCTTTTTTGTTATAATACAAAGAGTATTTAGGATATATCTGATATCCGACATGAAAAAAACCTCTCTTCCGTTTATCCGAGATACATTGATAAATAAAGGAAAATGACAAAACTGTCAAAAAATATGATTTCCCTAAATCAAGCGGCTAAAATATCCGGCTATACTCAAGATTATTTGGGTTATTTAGTTCGTCGCGGGGAGATAAAAGCTGTTAGGAGTGGGCGAAATTGGTTTACCACAGAAGAGCAAATAAAAGAATATATTTTCAGAAGAAAAATTCGCTCCGAAGAACTTGCTCTAAAAGAATTCTTTTCCCCTCGTAGAATTAAAAACATAGCCCTTTTTGCTGTCGTTGTTTTTTTCATTGTTTTTATTATTTGGTCCAAGGTCTACAATGGGCCACTTGTTCCGGTAGAGGAGGTTAAATCAGCAATGAAGTCAGACGGAGAGGCAATAAAAATAATAGAAGTGAAATAAAAATATCAAAACAAAAATGCCAAAAGAAAAAGAAAAAAAGAATACGATTGCTTATATAGATTTTTCAAACTTAAAGTTTGGAATAAGAGAAAGTGGATGGGTCATTAATTATAAATCACTAAGGTCTTGGCTAAGAGACAAGTTTAATGTTAATAGTGCCATTCTTTTTATGGGGCTTATTCCAGGTAATTTCAACTTTTACAATTACTTGCAAGACTTATCTTTTGATATTTCTTTTAAACCGATAATTATAAATAAAAATGGACAGACAAAGGGGAATGTTGACGGGGATTTAATTTTAAGAATAGCCAGGGATTTTTATGAAAATAAATTAGAAAAAGCAATCTTGATCTCAGGAGACGGAGACTATCGTTGCATTGTAGAGTTTTTAAAAGAAAAAGATGTTCCCGTGGTTGTTGTTTCCCCTAATAAGAAGTACTTATCGCTTCTTCTGAAGAGAACAAATGTTCCGATTGTTATCCTAGAAGAATTAAAAAATAAATTGCAACAAAAATGAAAAAGCCCCCAGATGCACCGTAATACATCAAGGGTCTCTCTCTTATTTACAACTAAATTATACCACCATTAAAAAACAAGTCAATATTCCACAAAAACAACCCAAAAGTAAAATCCATAATTTAACCTAAAAAATGCACATCATTAACAACAAAAATAAAAATGCTCTATGGCGAAAAATGCTCTCCGCATTTTTCGCCCTCCTCACCTTTGTTGTTACTAGTACTTTCCCCTCACCAGCTCTCTCTGCTTTAAATAAACAAATTAACTATCAAGGAAAACTAACCGATACAGACAATCTTATTGTTCCAAACGCATCTTACAATATGGAATTTAAACTATACACCTCTCCCTCAGGCGGAACTCCCATCTGGACAGAAACAAGGATAGGGGGCAATAGAGTAAATATCACAAACGGACTATTCTCAGTTATGTTGGGAGAAGTTTCCACTCTAAACAATGTTGACTTTAATCAAACTTTATACCTAGGAGTTAACATTGGAAACTCTGGTTCATCTCCACAGTGGGACGGCGAAATGTCTCCTAGAAAAATTCTAGGAGTAGTTCCAGCTGCCATAGAAGCCGAGCACGCCCTTAGTGCAGATAAATCAGATATTGCAACTAATTTAAAAGGAGGAAATGCCACCTACCAAATGGGCTCAATTCCATATCAATCAGATGTTGATAAAACCTCCTTGCTGGCTCCGAACACAACTACCATTAAAAAATTCTTAAAAATGACAGGAACAGGATCAGGTGGAGCTGCTCCCGATTGGGATATTTTAGCCGATAGTGATATTCCTTCAATCTTAACTGGTAAAACATATAATGGTTTAAATCTCATAACGAAACAAACTGGCTTTTCAATTTCTGGGGGAGTCGAAAAAAGAGGAGAGATAACCACAGCTGACTTAGCAAAAGATCAGCTTTGGGTGCTTCCAGATAAATCTGGCACAATTGCTCTAATTACCGATCTTCCTTTGACCACCAACTTTGTTCCATACTCGGGAGCTGTTGGCTCTGTGGATCTAAACAAGATGCCTCTCTCCAATGTTTCTTTTCTACAGGTTAATAATCTTGTCTCAATAGGAAAAGAAGACACACAGCATAAAATTGAAATTTTTGCTCCAACTACAAACAAAACAGCTAGAACTGGATCTATTACCACAGCAGATCTAACCGCTGCTCGATCTTGGTATTTACCAGACGACTCAGGAACAATTGCTCTAACAAAAAATATTCAAGGAACAGAGAACTCCATTCCTAAATTTACCGGAACCAACACTCTTGGCAACTCTGCGCTCTACGAAAAAGACTCAAAGGTTGGAATTGGAACAATAACACCAGCATACAATTTAGATGTAATGGGAACAGGAAGATTCACTGACGCTGTTACTCTCAATTCCACTCTAGCTGCAAGCGGAGACATTACCACCACAGGAAGGGTTGGCATCGGAACAACAACACCAGCCTACAATCTAGATGTCCAAGGAACAGGAAGGTTCACCAATACCGTCACTCTTGATTCAACATTAACAACAGCAGAAAACATTTACTTCAGTCGTGGAACAAATACCGGAACTTTGTTTGTTCCAAACACATTAACAGGTAGTCATACTTGGACCCTACCAGCAGACGACTCAGGAACAATTGCTCTAACAAAAAACATACCAGACACTGGTACCTTTGTTCCATACACAAATGCTAAATACAATGTTGATCTTGGACAATACAGTCTTTCCGCTACAGGACTAGCTTCTTCCGGAAC
>CAZTAH010000013.1:0-12662 GCA_964611515.1 uncultured Candidatus Saccharibacteria bacterium
TATTCTATACTCAACTTACACGATCGTGAACTTTGAGTATAAATAGGCCCTTGTAATACAAGGCTATAAATTAACAGGGGGTAACCAAACGGACGGCCGTCCGTTTGGTTACCCCCTACATATTTGAGGTGGTCCTAAATAAGTTACATGTTAATCTTTTCATCCTTAACCTCACCTTTGGCCTAGGACAGTCCTGGTCCCATCTCTTTTTACCTCAGTCTAGGACCGTCCTAGACATATTGACTTATGTTTTTCTATTTGCTAGTATTACGAGAGTGAGTTTTAGATCCGTTTGTCTTCTTTTTATTTATCTAAAAAATAAAAAGAAAATAAATGAGATATCGTAACTCGCAAAAGGTTTTAACCTAATTTTTTAATTTATGGCAAGAGCTTCAGTAATAGCAAGACATTTAAAAAAACAAAAGTTTAGTACAAGAAAGACTAATCGTTGTTTTCGTTGTGGTAGAGCTCGTGGTTACATGAGAGACTTCGGGCTTTGTCGTATTTGTTTCAGAGAAATGGCTAACAGAGGAGAATTACCAGGAGTAAGGAAATCAAGCTGGTAGTATATAAATTTATATTACAATAAGCAGTTAAAGAAAAATGGATCAAATAGCAAATATGATAAATATGATCAAGAACGCTAGTGCTCGCGGACACGAGTCTGTTATTGTTTCTTTTTCTAATGTTAAGTTTGCAATTGCCAACTGCTTAGTAAAAGAAGGATACCTAAAATCTGTAAATAAAAAAACAAGAAAAGGTTTTCCTGTCTTAGAAATAGAGTTGTCCTATCAAGAAAGCGGGCTTCCTGTTGTTAGGGGCGCAAAGAGAATTTCAAAATCTTCTAGGAGAATATACAAGGGAGTTAAGGACATTAAAAGAACAATAGGAGAACATGGAACTGTAGTTGTTTCAACGCCTAAGGGAATATTAACAAATAAGGAAGCCTCTAAGGAGCTAGTAGGTGGAGAGGTTTTGTTTAAAATTTGGTAAAATATGAGCAGAATAGGAAAACAACCAATAATAATTCCAAGTGGGACTGAAGTTAAGCTAGATGGAATTAATCTTACAGTAAAAGGACCAAAAGGATCTCTGGTGAAAAGTTTTCCTGGTGATATTTTGATTAAAATAGAAGGAGAGAATATTTCTCTTGCTCCAAAAAACGAGGAAGACAGAAAAATGCATGCTCTTTGGGGTACCTATGCTTCTCTTATCTTAAACATGATAGGGGGGGTAAATGAAGGCTACTCAAAGAAGTTGATATTAGAAGGAGTAGGCTTTAGGTCAGAGGTAGCAGGAAATGAATTAGTTTTATCTTTAGGTTTTTCTCATCCAGTAAAAATTGAGATACCCGAAGGACTAACAGTTACTGCTGAGAGAAACAATATAGTGGTGTCTGGTATAGATAAGGAGCTAGTGGGACACTTTTCAGCGCTTGTAAGGTCCAAAAAGAAACCCGAACCCTATAAAGGAAAAGGATTTAGGTATGAAGGAGAGGTTATTAGGAGGAAGCAAGGAAAGAAGGCTGTTTAAATTAATTAAAAATGAAAAACAAATTAGAGAAAAGAAGAAGAATTAAAGCAAGGATTAGATCCAGGATCAAGGGAGATAAAAGTCGTCCTCGTTTTTCAGTTTATCGTTCTAATAATTACATATATGCTCAGCTAATAGATGACATAGAAGGAAAAACACTAATAAGTGTCTCAGATGTTAAAAAAGAAAAGGGGTCCAAAGCAGGAAGAGCAAAGGAAGTGGGGGCAGAGATCGCAAAACTAGCAAATGAAAAGAAAATAAAGCAATGTGTATTTGATCGTAATGGATTTAAATATACTGGTCGGATTAAGACATTAGCGGAAGCAGCCAGGGAGGCTGGCCTAGAATTTTAATGAATACTACAGCGCAAAAAACAAATAATAACAATGCAACCAACAAAAGGGATTCTTTTAAAAGGCAACCTTTTGGAGACAAGAGAAAAGGCGGAAGATTTTCTCGTCCTGGTTTTCAGCCACCAAAGCCAGAGTTTGAGCAAAAAATAATTTCTATTCGTAGAGTTACTAGGGTTATGGCAGGAGGAAGAAGAATATCTTTTTCAGTGGCTTTGGCCATAGGAGACAAGAAGGGGTCCATAGGATTAGGGACAGGAAAAGGAACAGACACAGCTATTGCAATAAACAAAGCAGTTAGAAATGCCAAGAAAAATATGTTTAAGATAAAAACAGATAAAGAAATGTCTATTCCCCATGAAGTTTCTGCTAAGCATACCAGCTCAGATGTGACAATTTGGCCAAATAAAGACAAAGGTCTTGTGGCTGGAAGCACAGTCAGGGAGATTTTGATTTTGTCTGGAGTAAGAAATGTAACTGCCAAGATAAATTCTAGGAGTAAAAATAAGCTCAATAATGCAAGAGCCACTTACGAGGCATTATTAAAACTAAAAGACGACAAGGTCGCTGCTAAAGAAGAACCACAAAAGGAAGAAGCCCTTAAGGCAGAAGAAAGTAAATAATCATGCAAATACATACTATTAAAAAAGAAAGCTCTAATAAGAAATCTAGACAAGTAGGGAGAGGCAGGTACAGAGGTTATACCTCTGGGAGAGGGGGAAAAGGACAAACAGCAAGAGCTGGACATAAAAAATATCCTGAAATAAGAGAAGTAATAAAAAAACTACCGAAATTAAGAGGATATAGATTTAACTCTATTAAGACAAAGCCAGTTCCAGTTAATATCAACGCTTTAAATATTTTTGAAGAAGGTAGTGTGGTTGACAAAAAGGCTTTATTAGAAAAAAATATAATAAAATCAGAAGGAGGAAAGATACCTAGTGTTAAAATACTAGCAAGTGGCGAGATAGATAAAAAACTAACAATAAAAGATTGTTTAGTTTCAAGGGAAGCAAGGTCTAAAATAGAAAAAGCTGGAGGCAAGGTAGAAGATTTTAAATAAAAAAATGGATATAGTCTGGAAAAAAATAAAAATGTTGTTTAGCGATAAGGCTCTAAGGACCAGAGTTTTATTTGTCCTAGGGGCCCTAATTGTTTTTAGGCTTTTAGCCGCAATTCCAATTCCAGGAGTAGATGTAGTTAGGTTACAAAATTTCATAAACAATAATCAATTCCTAGGAACTCTCAATATTTTTTCTGGAGGAGGCTTGTCTACATTGTCTATTATAATGTTAGGAGTAGGTCCTTATATTACTGGATCCATCATAATGCAATTATTAACAATGATGTCACCAAGACTGAAGGCCATGTATCAGGAAGACGGAGAAATTGGAAGAAAGAAATTTAATCAAATAAGCAGGATGCTAACAGTTCCCCTGGCTTTAGTTCAAGGTCTAGCTCTTTTGTCATATTTAGGAAAACAGGGAATCTTGGGGGAAATGAGTATTTTTGCCATGATTACAAATATTTCAGTTGTGGTGGCAGGGTCATTATTTATTGTGTGGATAGGAGAATTAATATCTGAGTTTGGAATAGGAAATGGGGTATCGATCATAATCTTTGCTGGTATAGTATCCGGTCTTCCTACTAGTTTAGCTCAGTTTCTCTTTACTTTTGATATAGCAAATTTAACAACTTATATTCTATTTCTAATAATAGGGGTCTTAATAGTAGCAGGAGTGGTTATTGTTACTGAAGCTGAAAGGCCTATACCAGTTACTTATGCAAAACAAATTAGAGGAGACAGGGCAACAGGAGGGGTACAAACATATCTACCAATCAGAATTAATCAGGCTGGAGTTATTCCTATAATTTTTGCACTTTCTATTATGCTTTTTCCTCAGATGATAGGTAGTTTTTTAGCAAATTCCTCTAGCTCATTTTTATTAGCCATCTCTAATGGATTAATGAAGTTTGTTAACAATACTTGGATGTATTCAGCCGTGTACTTTATTTTAGTTTTTCTTTTCACTTATTTTTACACTGCAGTTACTTTTGATGCAGAACAAATATCCACTAATCTACAAAAGAACGGAGCTTTTATTCCAGGAATTAGACCAGGGCCTTCTACTAGAGAGTATTTGTCTAAGATATTAAATAGAACCACTATGATGGGGGCAGTTTTCTTAGGAGTAATAGCGGTTCTTCCCTTAGTGATTAGATCAGTAACAGGAATAGCCTCGTTCTCAATAGGGGGCACATCTCTCTTAATTGTGGTTTCTGTAGTATTAGATCTAATAAAGAAAACAGACGCCCAGTTATCCATGAGAGAATATTAAAACCCCCAAAAAGTTGGGGGTTTTAATATTTTCAGATATAATTTATATATGGATAAAAAAGGAGAGGTTTTTATATTTGTAGGCCGTTCTGGTTCTGGAAAAGGAACTCAATTAGATTTACTAAAAAAATATTTCTCAAAAGAAGATAAAGGAATAAATATAAAAGAGATTGTTATGGGAGATATATTCAGGTCTTTCTTTGAGGGGGATGGCTTTATTCAAAAGATATCAAGAGAAAGAAGTCTGATCAGAGGGGAGTTTCAGCCAGATTTTTTAACTAATGCTTTGTTTATAAATGAAGCAATTAAACTAAGAGAAGATGACTGCTTATTTTTTGATGGATTTCCTAGAAGTATAGGGCAGTTGAAAATAGTAAAAGATTTTCTTTTTTATATTGGAAAAATTAAACCAGTGGTAATAAATATAAATGTTTCTAGGAATAGTGTAAGAGAAAGGATGTTGCTTAGAAATAGAGCTGATGACAAAGAAGAAGCAATAGAAAAAAGACTAAAAGAATTTGATGACTTAACCCAGCCAATGATAGAAGAGATCAAGAAAGATGATTTTTTTCACTACTTGGAGATAGACGGAGAAGAGGAGATAGAGAAAATTCATTATAAATTAATTAAAAAAATAAATAAATAATATGGAAGAAAGAAAAATAATATTATCATTGGGAGGATCCTTAATTGTCCCTGAAGAAATAGATACAGATTTTATAAAATCTTTCATATCTTTAATTAAGGAGCTAATAGAGGATGGTTATGAGTTTGTTATTATAACAGGAGGAGGTAAGATTTGTAGAAATTACGGGAATAAGTTAAAAGAAATAGCTAATCCGTCCAATGAGGATTTAGACTGGTTGGGAATATCCATAACAAGAGCAAATGCTGAGTTTATAAGATTAGCTTTTGGGAACTTGGCGTTTAATAAAATTATTACTGATCCAGGTTTTATACCAGAAACAACTAAGCCAATTATAGTAGGAGGGGGGTGGAAACCAGGAAACAGCAGTGATCTTGCTGCTATTCATTGTGCCAAAAGTCTGGGTATTAAAAGAGTCTTAAATCTCTCTAACATAGACTATGTTTATGAAAAAGATCCAGCAAAAGATCCAGTAGCTAAGCCTATAGAGAAAATAAAATGGATAGATTTTATGTTACTATTTCCTAATGACTGGATCCCAGGAAGAAACATACCCTTTGACCCAATTGCTTCTTGTGAAGCTCAAAATTCAGGAATAGAAGTGGTGATTCTAAATGGAAGAAACATAGATAACTTAAGAAGGTCTATAAAAGGAAAAGACTTTAAGGGAACAGTCATTAGCTAAGTAGAACTATTTTTTTATTGCTGTGAATATAATCATTAAGACACCAGAAGAAATTAATAAAATAAGAAAGGGTGGAAAAATTTTAGCCCACATATTGAAAAAGGTTGCTGATAGTGTCATACCAGGAGTTTCTGCTTTTGATCTAGATCAGCTGGCTAGAAAGTTAATAAAAGAACATAAGGGGGAGGCAGCTTTTTTAAATTATAAACCAGAGGGTGCTTCTTCTCCCTACCCTGCCTCAATTTGCATCTCAATCAACAATGAAATAGTTCATGGGATACCCACTAAAAATAAAATAATAAAAAATGGAGACATTGTTTCCTTAGATCTGGGACTTAGGTATGAAGGATTATACACAGACCACGCTGTCACTTTGGCAGTTGGAGAAATATCAAAAAAAGAAAAAGAAATGATAGACATAACCAAAAAAGCACTAGAAATAGGAATTTGGTCTGCTCAAGGAGGGAGGACAGTGGGAGATATTGGAGAGGCTATAGAGTCTTTTGTTGGAAAAAAATTTAATATAATCAAAGAATTAGCAGGTCATGGAGTAGGGAGAAAGTTACATGAAGATCCCTATATTCCTAATTATGGTAAGAAAAATAAGGGTCCAAGATTAATTCCAGGAATGATTATAGCCATAGAGCCAATTCTAAATAATGGAAAAGATGGTATAATGGTGTCTAATGATGGCTGGACAATAAAAACAACTGACCAATCAAGGAGTGCTCATTTTGAACACACTATTTTAATCACAGAAAGTGAGCCAGAAATAATCACTAAAATATAAAGAATTATTATGAAAGAACCATTGTTTAAAGAAGTGCCTAAATTCAAAAACCCAGAAGAGGAATTATCTTTTTTAAGAGCTCGTCTTGAGCAAAAAGAAAAAGAAGCACTAGAAACCAAAAGAGAGACAAGTCCTGAGGAGCTGACAAAGGAAGTAATAGAGGAGTATCAAGAAAAATCTCCAAAAGAGGTGATGAAAAAGAGAGCTGTTATGAAAGAAAAAGAAGTGGAGGCAATAGTTTTAAGACTTAAGCCAGAAGACCACGATCATAAAATGGAAGAACTACTCTCTGTAGTTTTAGAAAAAGGAATATCAAATGCCTTATCTGTTGTGGAGAGACTAAAAAGCCCTCACATAGATGATGACTTTCATCGTTTTTTGGTTCAATACCTAGCTAGTGTGAAAAAAATCCCAGGACTCAAGGAGGGAAGTCCTCTGGAAAAGACCTTAAAGATGAAACTTTTTGAGGTCAGTCTTCCAGCTGCTGAGGACGAAGAGTCTAAGAAAAAAACATTAAAGGAGTTACTGGGAGCAATGGAGCAGTTTTATTCTGGAATGTCATCAGTTGGAGAAGGCCGACACAATGAAAAAGAAAATCGTTTTGCCTTGGAGATAGGATTATCAGACAATAGTGACAACTTTGTTTTCTACACCGCTGTTCCTGTTCATAAGTCTGATTTATTTGAAAAACTATTATTTGGAATACATCCAGGAGCAAGAATAGCAGAATGCCCAGATGATTATAATGTTTTTGTAGAAAAAGGAGAAGCTGTTGGGTCTTGGGCCAAGCTTTCAAATAAAGGAATTTTTCCTCTAAAGCTATATGACTCTTTTGAATATGATCCTTTAAATATAATATTAAATATATTTACTAAATTAAAAAAAGAAGGAGAAGGAGCAGCTATTCAGTTGATAGTTAGCCCCAGGGGAGATAAAATAAACAGTGAGTTTCAAAATATTCTTAAGAAGGCAAAGAAAGGAACTTCTCTAAAAGAAGCCACCGCTTCTCCTTTACAACAGATAGGAAAAGAAATTAGCTTTCTATTAAGCTCTTCTGATCCAAAAGAAGAAAAAAAGGAAGAGAAAAAAATAGACCAATCTTTAATTGAAGATATAGAAGAAAAAATAAAAAGCTCAATAATGGAAGTTAACATTAGAGTAGTGGTCTCAGCTGAGGAAAAGGATAGAGCAGAACAGATCCTAACTGACTTAGAAGCTTCTTTTAATCAATTTACCGAAGCAGACAGGAATAGCTTAGTTTTCAATCGTCCAAAAGGTAGACACCTGGCAACAATGCTTAGAAATTTTTCATATAGGATTTTTGAAAAATCAGAATCAATCCCCCTAAATTTAAAAGAAATGTCTACCATTTTTCATTTTCCTCAAGGCATAGTCTCTCCGCAATTAAAGGAGGCTTCTTCAGGGGTTGCTCCCGCTCCTCTAGATATGGAGGAAAACGAAGGGCTCTTTTTTGGAGTAAATTCTTATAGGGGAAATGAAAAAAGAATAACAATGCAAAGAGAAGACCGGCTAAGACATTTATATGTCATAGGACAAACAGGAACAGGAAAGACGACGATAATAAAGAATATGATGATTCAGGATATTAAGAACGGAGAAGGGTGTTGTTTTATAGATCCTCACGGAAGCGACATACAAGATATTTTGGAACACATACCCAAAGAAAGAATAGAGGATCTTATTTATTTTGACCCTGCTCACACAACCAGGCCAATGGGGCTAAATCTATTAGAATATGATCATGAAAGGCCAGAGCAAAAAACTTTTGTCGTAAACGAGTTGTTGGGAATTTTTAATAAGCTATTTGACATGAAAACGACAGGAGGTCCAATGTTTGAGCAATATTTTAAGAATAGCGCTTTCTTGGCAATGGAAGACACAGAGAATAATGCTACTCTTTTAGAGATTACCAGGGTTTTAAGTGATGAAGATTACCGTAACTCTTTATTGGAAAAATGTAAAAATCCAGTAATTTTGGAGTTTTGGAAAACAGCTCTACAGGTTAAGGGGGAACAGGCCTTATCAGAGTTTGTCCCTTATATTTCTTCTAAGTTTGATAATTTTATCTCCAATGACATTATGAGGCCGGTTGTTTTACAGAGAAAATCAGCTTTTAATTTTAGAGACATAATGGACAATAAAAAGATTTTGCTAGTGAATTTATCCAAAGGAAGACTTGGAGACCTAAACTCTAGCTTAATAGGCTTGTTGCTGGTTGGTAAAATACAAATGGCAGCAATGTCTAGAGCTGATTCTCATGGCCACAAGTTAAATGATTTTTATTTATACATAGATGAATTTCAAAATGTGACCACTGAGTCCATCTCTTCTATATTGTCAGAAGCTCGTAAGTATAAACTATCTCTAACCATTGCTCATCAGTACATAGACCAATTAGAAGAAAACATAAAGAATGCTGTTTTTGGTAATGTCGGATCTATTATAACCTACAGGGTCAGTCCAAAAGATGCCGAATTTTTAGAATCAAGATTTAAGCCAACCTTTACAGCACAAGATATAATTAAATTAGAAAACTTTAATTCTTATGTAAATATGCTAGTTAAAGGAAGTCCAGTTAAGCCATTTAGTATGAATTTTCACTGGAAAATGCTACCCAAGGGTAGTCCCGAGCTAGTTGAAAAAATGAAAGAATTATCTTTCCTTAAATATGGAGTTCCGCTAGAAGAAGTAGAGGAGGAAATAAGAGAAAGGTATTACTAAACTCTTGTGGTATAATTATTAAAATTATAAGTTAATAAAATAAGAAATGGCAAAAACTAAGATAGAAATAGAAAGAACTTTAATTATATTTAAACCCGACTCAGTTTCTAGGGGCATAGTGGGAGAAATCCTTTCTCGTTTTGAGAAGGCTGGCTTAAAAATTGTTGGAGCAAAAATGCTTCAGCCAGGACGAGAGCAATATTATCATCACTACGAAGACATTAGTAAAATGATTTCCAGACGAGGGGAAAAGGCTTTTGAGCTGACTGTGAGAATGATGACAGAGGGACCAGTTATTGCTTTTGTTCTAGAGGGAATAGAAGCTGTGGAGCTAGTTAGAAAAATGGTTGGATCAACAGAACCAAAATCTGCTCTCCCTGGAACAATAAGGGGAGACTATGCTCACATGAGCTTTGGTTACGCAGATGAAAGAGGGATTGGGGTTTCCAATGTTATCCATGCCTCAGGAAATAAAAAAGAAGCAAAAGAAGAGATTGATTATTGGTTTTCAGAACCAGAGTTATTTTCTTACGAAACTGCATTAGAGAAATATACGCAAAGAAAACCCTAATTTGAAGATTAATTAATTTAAATAAAATCCACTAAGGTGGATTTTATTTTTTCAAAAGACACTTGATTAGGCTGAAAGATTTGTGTTGTTTTGCTAAAAAATTTTGAAAAAGAAATAAGTACTATGTATAATAGGAATGGGATTATTTGAAATGTGTTACCTAGAACAATTTTTTAAGGGATGGTAAGTTTTGTTAGAGTGCAGTAAATTATTATTAATTAACCTATCTCTACCAATCTCGTTCCCACCTAGCTTTGAGGCTATGGTAATACATATATCGATAGTCCTAATAAGAAATCCTTTAATATTAAAGGATTTTTTATTTTAAGATTAAGATTTTTTTGTTATAATTAATTAATAATGACAGAAGATAAAAAAATAAAAATTACTTTTTGCTCAGGAGCAGGGATAGTTACTGGGTCTAATTTTCTAATGGAAGGAGGTGGAAAGAAATTCTTAATAGACTGTGGGTTAATACAAGGAAGCGAAGTAGATGATGAGCTAAACTGGGAAGCGTTTTCTTATAATCCAAAAGAAATAGACATATTATTTATTACCCATGCCCACATAGATCACATAGGAAGAATACCGAAATTAATAGCAGAGGGTTTTAATGGAAAAATAATATCAGTTAGTCCAACTAAAGAAATCTCTGGTTTTATGCTAGAAGATATGGCAAAATTAGTCTCTAAAAACATCAAATATCAACTCGGAGAAGTCTACTCTCCGGAAAACATAAACAAAGCACTAAGTATATGGAAAGGATTGGAATATGGTGAAAAAGAAGATGAGGGGGAGTTCTCTTTTTCATTTAAAGATGCAGGGCACATATTAGGATCTGGAATGCTGGAGATTATTTACAATGGAAAAAAAATAGTTTTCACTGGAGACTTGGGAAATTCCCCTTCTCCTCTCTTGCCTGACACTGAAGAGATAACAGACGCTGATTATTTAATTATGGAGTCAGTCTATGGAGATAGAGACCATGAAGAAAGAGAAGAAAGAAGAAGGAAGTTAGAAGAGGTTATTAAAGATAATTATAAAAGAAAGGGAGCCTTGATTATACCTACTTTTTCTCTAGAAAGAACACAAGAGCTTTTATATGAAATGAATTTTCTCGTTGAAAATAAAATAGTTCCAACCATGCCTGTTTTTTTAGACTCCCCTCTTTCTATTAAGCTAACTGATATATACTTAAGATCAGATAAGTATTTTAATAAAACAGCCCAAGGCTTAATCAAGTCCGGAGACATTCTTTTTGATTTTCCAGGATTAATCCAAACACCAACAACAGAAGAATCTAAGGCTATTTTAAATGTTCCTTCTCCAAAAATAATAATAGCTGGAAGCGGGATGTCAAATGGGGGAAGGGTTTTACATCATGAAAAAAACTATTTACCAGACAGTAATAACACCTTGTTGCTCACTGGTTATCAAACAATGGGGACAATGGGAAGAATAATACAGGATGGAGCTAAGAAAATTAGAATTATGGGAGAAGATGTTTTGGTTAAGGCTAAAATAATGTTTATTGATGGTTATTCTGGCCACAAGGACTCTACTCGTCTAGTAGAATTCGTAGAAAAAACAGCAAACACTTTAAAGGCTGTTTATGTGGTAATGGGAGAGCCTAGGTCTGCCATGTTCTTAGCCCAGAGACTAAATAATGAATTAGAGGTAAATGCCTCTGCTCCTGATTCAGGTGAAACAGTAGTTTTGGATTGTAAATAAAAAAAATCCCTTAAGGGATTTTTTTACTATAAGCTTTCCACTATCCTTTTAAATGTATCTGGGTTTTTAACAGCTAGATTTGAGAGAATTTTTCTATCCAAATCTATGTTTTTTTTCTTAAGCTTATCTATAAACACACTATAGCTCATTCCTAGAGGTCGGACTGCTGCATTTATTCGGATTGTCCACTCTTTACGAGCATTTCCCTTCTTGTCTCTTCTGTGAGCATATGAATGTTTTCCAGCATGAAGTAAAGCTTCTTTGGCTTGAGATATTTTAGTACTACGACCAAAGCGATATCCTTTAGTTTGAGATAGTATGCTTCTCCTTCTCTTGTTTCTTGTTGATCCTCTTCTAACTCTTGTCATGTTTATATATTAGGTAAATAAGTTCTTTTAATTTTATTAGAGAAATCTTGATTTTTTAATCTGCGACCACGCAACTGCTTTGTTCTAGATTGTTTTGCATTGTAATGATTAAAACCAGGGGCTCTGGATAGGATTTTCCCTTTTTTTGTAATTTTAAACCTCTTGGTAAATGATTTGTTTGTCTTAATAGCCATAATTATGTGTTGTCTTTTTCTATTGTAATGATTGGTCCCTTGGGGCCTTTTCTAAATTCTTCTGCTACTTTGAAATTTTCACTAATAAGATGAAGAACTCTATTAAGGCGATCCTTTAGAAATGCTTCCGGCATATATCTAGAGCGACCTATTAAAAACAATTCTATTTTAATACGATGACCTTCTTTTAGCCAAGCAGAAATCCTTTTTGCTTTAAGGGCTAGGTCTCCATCTCCGGTTCCAATTTTTATTTGAATTGATTTAGTTTCTGTGGGCTTGGATCCAGACTTAGCCTTCTTCTGCTTTTTATTTTTATCATATTTATACTTACCGTAATCACTTATTTTCACTATCGGAGGCTTTGCTTTTGAAGAAATTTCAATCAAATCCAACCCTAAGCTTTCAGCTTTTGCCAAAGCTTCTTTTGTGTCCATGACACCAAGGTTATCTCCTTCATTGGATATAACTCTGACTTCACGGGCTCTTATTTGGTTGTTGATTCGTTCTCTCAAAATGAATTATCCGGTAGAAATAAATAGATTACCTACTAAAAGATACTACCACACTTGTGTTTTTTTATCAATACTACTAATTTCAATTCCCGACGAAAGACAAACAGTTGTCTTTCTCCACTCCAAACAAAAAACCTCACTAAGTGAGGTTTTTATTGTGGAGATGGCGGGAATTGGTCAGGAATAATTTTCTCGCCGTCGC
>CAZTAH010000014.1:0-11814 GCA_964611515.1 uncultured Candidatus Saccharibacteria bacterium
AGGGAATCGAACCGAGCCCCGACAAAGTCCGCGAAGCGGCACGGGGCGAGTGGGGTGAGAAAGCGAACACTTGGAGCTTTCGCAAGACCTTGAGCGTTTTGTAATCAAAATGCGAAAGGTGTACAGATCCTGTAAGGATCGAGGGAGTGAGGTCGCAGTGAGTTCCGAAGAAATGAGGAACGAAACGAGACCCACGAGAGTGGCCGATTCCTCGCGGGGGCACCGAAATAAAAAATAGGGCAAATTTATTTGCTCTATTTTACTAGGGGTAACAAGACGGACGGCCGTCCACTTCGTTACCCCCACTACCCACTTCTAAGAATAGAGAGGAGTGGGTGTGCGAGCTTGTCCCGCGTAGCCTTGGCAAAGTGGGAACAGGCGACGGTGAGGAATTATTTGTGACCGAATCCCTTATCCTCCACACCTATATTTTTATTAAAAAACATAGGTGTGCAGACAGGCCCGCATAGCAAACCCATATTTCCATTGCTTTTTGCGGCTAGTTAAAATCTCTTCAGAACAAGACCGAGCGGTTTTTTTTAATTAAATAAATATTTGCTAATAATAAAAAAGCAATAAGCATAAATGGTAAAAAAAGAACCCAGTGATTACATCATTAGGTTCTTGCTTTTTTAAACAAGCATTCTTTCAAATTCTTTTGAAGAAAGTTTGCTTATTCCCTGAACTAACCCTATTTCTAGGGCCTCTTCAGGGGTTAATTTTTTTTCTTTTTTCGCTAGATCATACAAATCTTCTGGCGAAATTTTTTTAATTCTACTTGAGATGTATTTCCACACCTCAAAATCCTGATTTTCATCTTCGCTAGTTTTCCATTTTTTTTCTTCTTTGTCATAAGAACGACTCCTATGAATCAAAAAAGTTGCATCACTTAAGGCAATGCGATTTTGAAAACTAGAAAAAATAAGAACTGAGGCAGAGCTAACCTTTGCACCAAAGACCGTAGTCTTTGATTTCATGTCTTCTATAAGGTAAGACATAAACTGAGCAGTGTCTAGGTGTCCTCCTATGCTATTTATATAGCATAGAAATTCTTCGTCGCCTGAGATCTTAACATAGATATCTTCTAGGATACCTATCCTTGGATCAGTTTCTATTTGATTAAGAAAAGAGTCCAAGATAAAAATTTTTTTCATCTTGTTTTGTTTTAATATTTATGATAAAATATCACATATTACTAAATAAGTCAAATAAAAATATGGACAAAAAAAATAACCCAATGATGGGTCCAAGATCAATTAATGAGGAAGAGTCAGCAAAAAAACTCACCGAGCAGGAAGAAAAAGAGGCTCGTTTACTAGAATTAAGAGCCAAACAATTAGAAGGAAAAAAGAGAACAGGGGAAATTCTTTCTACTAGTAACGGAAGGATAATGTCGGAGAGGGAAATTGAAATTGAGAGAAGGGAAAAAGCAGGGGAAGAACCTCTTTCATCAGAAGAACTAGATGTATTTATAAAAAAGATTCACCCAGAATATGAAGAAGAACTGGAAAAAATTAAGAGTGAGATAAGCAAATTAGGAAACTAGAAGAACAAACAGAGTGAGCCCCCTTAGGCTCTCTTGAAATAGAAAATGAGCAGCTAGGCTGCTCATTTTTTGTTAATGCTATACTACTGTTTCCACTATGAGAGTTTTTTTGTCGAGGTGCCGGGATTCTCGACTACCGTCGCGGGTGCTTTTCCGTTCGCATGCTCACATGGAAAAGCCTTTCGAATCCCGTCACAAGCAAAGCAGTTTGCTTGTTCACCGAACAATAAAACCCTACGGGATTTTATTGTCGAGGTGCCGGGATTCGAACCCGGAGTCGCCTGTTCCCAAAACAGGAATGTTAGCCGTTACACCACACCTCGATTTAATTTTGAAAATTGATTCAATTTTTAATTAACTCTTTCATACTATCATATTTATCAATAAAAACAACGGTAAAAAAGAAAAAACCACTCGTAGATAGAATAGAGTAGTTTTTTCTTTTTTGTAGATTTAGCTCAGCTAAATTATTTGACTGCATCCTTAAGAGCCTTAGCAGCTCTAAATTTAGGAACTCTAGTAGCAGGAACGCTGACTGGTTCTCCTGTTTTAGGATTACGAGCCATTCTTGCTGCTCTGTCCCTTACTGAAAAGATTCCGACACCAGCAATGGAGACTTCTTCTCCTTTCTTTAGGGCGTCAACGATGGAATCAAATATTGTGTTAACGATTTCCTCGGCTTGAACCTTAGTTCCACCAAGTTTACCGTGAACAAGTTCTACTAATGCTTGCTTATTCATATAAACTAGTTACCAGTTTTAATTCTCTAATCTTAAATAATTAAAATTAAAAAAGAACTGGAACTTATTGAATAATTTCGACCGTCTTGAACGATCCCTAATAATATAGGTATAATATCATTATATACCAAGCAGAAATTAAAACAACCCTATTTCCTAATTTTGTATAAACAAAAAAAAGAACCCCGTTGGGTTCTTTTTTTATTTTTATCTTGCGTATTCTATGACCCTGTTTTCTCTAATGATCGTTACTCTTATCTCTCCTGGGTAAGTTAGTTCTTGCTCTATTTTTTTAGCAACCTCTCTTGCTAATTCCTTTGCCTCTAAATCTGTAATTTCTTCTGGGTTAACAAATATCCTTATCTCTCTTCCTGCTGATAATGCATAGGATTTTTCTACTCCTTCAAAATTATTAACCAGTCCCTCTAGTTCTTGTAATCTTTTAATGTAGTTCTCTATGCTGTCTCTTCTTGCTCCTGGTCTTCCCCCTGAAATCATGTCAGCCGTCTGAACAATAACCGCTTCCATAGATTCGTGTGGGCTATCATCGTGATGACTTTTAATGGCAGTAATAATTCTTGGATCAGCTTCAAATTTTTGTAATATTCTAACTCCTATGTCAACATGGGTTCCTTGAACTTCATGGTCTAGGGCTTTTCCTATGTCATGAACCAAGGCTCCCGCTTTAGCAATTTGAACATCTGCCCCTAACTCTTCAGCTAACATTCCTGCTATATGAGCCATCTCTATTGAGTGCTGAAGAACATTTTGCCCATAAGAAGTTCTGAAGTATAGCCTTCCTAGAATTGCTACTATTCTTGGGTCTAGGTTAAAGACACCACATTCATAAACTGCCTGATCTCCCTTTTCTTTAATTATCTTATTAATATCTTCTTGCGCCCTAGCAACAACTTCTTCTATTTTAGCTGGTTGTATTCGTCCATCTAATATTAAGTTTTCTAGTGCCAAGCGGGCTACCTGCCTACGAACTGGATCAAAGGAGGAAATAATAATTGCGCCAGGAGTTTCATCTATTATTAACTCCACTCCTGCTTCTTTTTCAAAGGCCCGGATATTTCTTCCTTCTTTTCCGATTATTTTTCCTTTCATATCGTCATTTGGCAAATTAACCAAAGTGGTCATCATCTCATTAGCTGTAGATGAAGCCAAACGATTAATTGTTGTAGCCAAAATGTCTTTAGCTCTCCTTTCTAGTTTTTCAGTGTTGGATATTTCCATTTTCTGAGTTCTAGCAATTAAGTCCTCCTCATATCTTTCTTCTATGTTTTTAAGCAAGAGCTCTTTTGCTTCTTCTGCTGATAAATGAGAGACTTTTTCTAGCTCTTTTTCTTTTTCTTCTTGCATGCTATCAACTCTTTCTTTGATTTTTTTAATCTCTTCTGCCTTAAGCTTGATATTTTCTACTTCTTGATCTATTTCTACCTGACGAGTGTCTAATAATTCATCTTTTTTAATCAAACGAGTCTCTGTTTGCTTCCACTCCTCTTCTTTCTTTTTACTTTCTAGGTTTAATTCTTCTTTTAGTGCTTCTGCTTTCTTTTTAGCTTCTTCGGTTATCTTTTGAGCGTCTTCTTTTGCAGCCAGCATTATTTGCTTTATCTCCAGCTCCATTGACCCCTTTTTTCCCAAAGAAATAACTAATCTCAGGTAATAACCAATGAAAACACCTAGTGCTACACCGGCTATGGATAAAATAATTGTTAAATTCATGCGACTTTTTGTCGCTTTTAAAACACAGGCTTTATGGCCGAACTATAAATATTTAGATTTTTCAAAAACTGTCTATAAATAAATGTCTGGTTCATAAAAGAAATCGTATCTGCATTAAAAAAGCGAACATCAATAATACTTCTAAAATTCGATACTCCCATAATACTCCAAAAACACAGTTTTGTAAAGAGGGAATTTGATGCCTTGGTGATAAAATAAACAGCATTGAAGCTAAGGGTCCTGGGGCTTTTTATTTCTAATTAGAGTTATTGACTCTTATTTAAAAAATAATCAATGACATTATCTTTATTTATTGATTCAAATTTTGCATGAGGGTATTCATTTCTAAACGACAATGGAGGAGAAGACGGTGATTTGTTTTTGGAAAGCTTTATTTCAATAGCATGAATATTTTTTGCATCAGGAGAGACATCTATGTAATCTACCTCAGCTCCTTGCTTGGTTCTCCAAAACTGTGGACACTTAAGTATTTCTGGATGTTTCGTCTTTACTATTTCTGAAATTATAAAATTCTCAAAAAGGCCACCTGTGTCTGTTCTTAGCTGAAGGGGATCAAAATTACCAATTAAAGCATTTCTTATTCCTGTGTCAAAAAAATATATTTTGTGTTGTTTTGTGATTTCTTTGGTCTTGTTGCTGTGAAAAGGGATAGCCCTAAAAATGACGAAAGATTGTTCAAGCAGGTCAACATATCTGTGAATGGTTTGCCTAGAGGCCTTTAGCTTTTTGGCTATTTCGTCATAAGAAATAGGGCTCCCTACTCGCAAAGCAAGTGTTTGGGCTAGGTCTTGCAGTAATTTAGAGTTTCTTATTCCATCATAAATAAACAGGTCCTTAAAAAGATAATCTACAGCAATTCTTTTTAATGTCTTATCTTTAGGCTCACTGTTGCTTGTTATGATTTCAGGATACATTCCATAGAGAATGTAAGACTCTAGGTTTCTTGAAATAGTAAGTTTGTCCTCTATTGAAAGGAGCTCTTCTGTCATTATGGGCCCAAGGTAGAAATCGATATGTCTACCAGTCAGTGGCTCCCTAATTCTATTAGCTAGTTCAAAAGAAGATGATCCGGTGGCTATTATTTGTATTTCCGGATAATTATCTACTAAAAGCTTTAGGGTTAATCCAATGTTTTCTATCCTCTGGGCCTCATCTATAACAACAAGCTCTGAGTCATTGATAAAATTCTTTATCTCCACTGAGGTTTTGTTTGTGAGAAAAGAAACAACATCTGGCTCATCGCAAGATAAGTACTTGGTTTTCTTGTTAGGGTATAGAGATAAAATTTTTTTTGAAAGAGTCGTTTTACCTGTTCTTCTTGCTCCGTAAATTGTTATTATCTTGCCCTTAAAAAGACTATTCACAACCTCTTCTTCAATTTTTCTTTTTATCATTTTCATAATCATATATTACAAAAAATCAATACTTTTTGCAACATATAACTGTGGATAGGTTAAGTTTGCCCTAACTATTCATTTTTATTCTAACCATAAACCAACCCCCTCACTTCAAGTGGGGGGGATTATTTGTTGTTTTTATATTTTTGCCTCTAGCTTGTTTACCCTCTTAACGAGTAAGATAAATTCGTCATAATCTACTTTTCTCTTTAATTCTTTTTTGACTACTTGCATGTCATCTTTTAACACAGAAACATCTGTTGCAATTCCTCCAATCATTTTTGTATGGCTATCTAATTTTTCATCATGTCTGTTTAGTATCTTCTCGTGTCTGTTTAGTATCTTTGTGTGTTCATCTAATTTTCTATTAACAATTATAAAATTTTTATTAATCGCTTTTAGGTGTTCATTGTGATTTTCAGATAGCGCTCCGAGGTATCTTTTCATTTCATCTTTAGTATAATTATCTTTTGTTTTAATTTCTATTTTTTTAGCTTTTGCCATATTTTTAATATTATTATGTTTTTATTTTTTAGCAAGGAGAATAAATGCTTGAGAGCCATCTGAAAAAGAGTGACAAAATTACTTCTTTTTTATTTTTGATTTAGTGATTATGTCGTCAATAATACCGTATTTTTTAGCCTCTTCTGATGTCATCCAGTAGTCTCTATCTGTGTCTTTTTCTATCTGGCTCATGCTTTTTCCTGTATTATCTGATAAAATTTTATTTAATAATTTTTTATCTCTCAATACTTTCTGAGCCGTTATGGCAATGTCAGAAGCCTGTCCTTGCACACCTCCCATTAATTGATGAATCATTATTTCAGAATAAGGCAAGGAAAATCTTTTTCCTTTTGTTCCAGAGGAGAGAATTAGTGCTCCCATAGATGCTGCTTTTCCTATACAAATAGTAGAAACATCGCTTTTAATAAAATTAATTGTGTCTATGATCGCCAGACCAGCAGAAACTAATCCTCCTGGAGAATTTATGTATAAATAAATATCTTTTTTGGAATCTTCGTGCTCTAAAAAAAGCAGTTGAGCTATAACTATATTTGCTACCCTGTCATCTATCTCTCCGCTTAAAAATATAATCCTTTCATTTAATAAACGAGAATATATGTCATAAGCTCTCTCTCCAAATTGTGATTTTTCTATAACTGTTGGAATTAACATAATGATTAAATTACTTTTTTAATAAAATAATTATATCACAAAAGAACCTCTAAGTCTTTATTATCTTTGATTTTTATGCTATAAATATAGATATTACAAGTAATCTGGTTAGTCTCTGGACAATTAGCGTTGAAACTGGGTTTCAAAACTAGGGTCTTGAGATTAACTCCATTTTATTATGAAAAACACAGAATATGAGGTAGAAATTGGTGGACAAAAAACCACCGCAATTTTCAGCGATTTAGCTGATCAAGCTAATGGTTCTGTTATGTTAAAAAGCCAAGGAACAGTTGTGATGGCTACTGCTGTTATATCCAAGTCTGAAGACAGAAACTTGGGCTTTTTTAATCTAACAGTAGAGTATTTAGAAAAACATTATGCTTCAGGAAAAATACTGGGGGGACAATACAATAAAAGAGAGGGTCGCCCTAGCGATCAAGCCATCTTGGCATCAAGAATGATAGACCGAACAATTAGACCACTATTTGACCAGTCAATTAAAAATGCTGTTCAAGTTATTGTGACCGTCTTTGCTGTTGGAAAAGAAGACCCTAAGGTTTTAGGAATAAATGCTGCTTCTATTGCCTTAATGGTTTCCGATATCCCTTGGAGTGGTCCGGTTGGGGCTGTTCATATTAGTAAGATAAAAAATGAAGAAGAATTAAAAATAGACCATTATATACCAAGCAATGGCGAACCTGCTTATGATCTAGATTTACTAATTTGCGGAAAAGATAAAACAGTTAACATGATAGAGGCAATGGCTTTTGAAACCAAAGAAGAAGAGGTTGGAAAGGCTCTTGACTTGGCTTCTGCTGAAATATCAAAATGGGAAGATTTTCAAAAATTATTAGCAGAGAAGGAAGGTAAGGATAAAATTATTTTCCCCACAACAGAAGTCAAGCCTGAAACAATTAAAATTTTTGACGAGAAAATTAAACCACTCTTGGAGGAAAAACTATTTTCCGAGGAAAGTAAAAAAATTATTTCTGAAGCAGTAGAATTATGGGGTGAAATTTTAGAAGAAATATATACAGAAGAAAACGATGAAAAAGAAAAGGGAGTGGCTAAAGATTATTTAGAAAAATACTTAGATGAATTTTTCCACAAAATGGCAATAGAGAAAAACCAACGAGCTGATGGGCGAAAACTAGATGAAATTAGAGATCTTTATGTTCAACCAGGTGGCATTTCTGATGTTCTTCATGGTTCAGGTATTTTTTACAGAGGAGAAACTCATGTTCTGTCAATTTTGGCCTTAGGTGGACCAGAGGACTCTCTTTTAATTCAGGGTATGGAATTTGAATCCAAGAAAAGATTTATGCATCATTATAACTTCCCTCCTTATTCTGCTGGAGAAGTTGGTAGGGTTGGAGGAGTTGGAAGGAGAGAAATGGGTCATGGGTTCTTAGCTGAAAAAGCCCTTTTGCCTGTTATCCCAAATAAAGAAGACTTCCCTTACACTATTCGCTTAGTGTCTGAATCAGTTGCCTCTAATGGATCTACTTCTCAGGCTTCTATATGTGCCTCCACTATTGCTTTAATGGACGGAGGTGTTCCAATAAAAGAGCCTGTTGCTGGAATTTCTATCGGACTAATGCTTGATCAAAAAAACATAAATAATTATGTGCTTCTTTCAGACATACAAGGCCCCGAAGACCATTATGGAGACATGGACTTTAAGGTGGCAGGAACTAAAAATGGAATTACTGCTATTCAGTTAGATATTAAGTTGGAAGGTGTGCCAATCAACATACTAAAAGAAGCTTTAGAAAAAGCCAAGTTGGCAAGAGTCCAAATAATAGAAGCAATTCTATCTAAAATACCAAGCCCAAGGGCTGACCTATCTCCTAGTGCTCCACGAATTTTATCAACCAGAATATCTAAAGACCAAATTGGTTTAGTCATTGGTCCTAGTGGAAAAAACATAAATGCAATTAGAGAAAAAACTAATACCGAGATCACAATTGAAGAAGATGGAATGGTTTTTGTTACTGGAAAAAAAGAAGACGCGAAACAGGCTATTGAAATAATTGGCGAAATGACCAAAGAGTGGAAAATTGGAGATATAGCAGAGGGAGAAGTTGTTAAAATTGTAGAGTTTGGAGCATTTGTTAGCTTTGGCTATGAAAACGAAGGACTCGTTCACATTTCAGAATTTGCACCGTTCCGAGTTGAAAAGGTTTCTGATATGATAAAAGAGGGAGACCGAGTTCCTGTTAAGGTTATAAAATTGGACGATAAAGGTAGGTTGAGCTTGTCAATAAAAGCAGCTGATCAAAATTTCTTTAAGGACAAAAAAGCTCAATCTTAAAATAAGCACTTGGTCTAAATTAATATGGATAACCAAGAAGCAAAAAGTAAAAAAACTAAAGTCTTAAGAACATACACCACAGACATGGCTGAGGCAATTAGAGAAGATGAGATCTCTGTAATAAAAATAGCCTTGGCTGAAAAAGCACGAAGGGAAAAAGAGGAGGAGGAAAAGAAGGCTAAGGGCACAGGATTATCTAGGGCAGTTTTTTTTCTAGGCGGAATTATTTTATTAGCACTAGCAGTGGCTATCGTTTACTTTTTTTTCTTTAAAGAAACCGAGGCCCCCCCTGTTCCCGTTGAAAATAAAATAGAAACCTTTCTAGCTTTTGATGACAATCTTTTTCTAGATATATCTGAAGTAAAAGACACCATTGAATTAAAAAACTCTATTGGGGAGGAAATGGAAAACATGTCGGGTCAAATCAAGGTTGTATTTTTTACCCAAACAAATGAGGGGCTAAAAGAAATTGTTCCTATTGAAAAGCTGTTTTCTTTGGCAAAAATAGAGGCCCCTAGTTCTCTGTCACGCTTTTTGTCTAATAATTATCTTTTTGGAAGATATGATCTTTTTAGTGAATATGGAGAAGAAGCTCCCTTTTTCATCTTGGAAACAACTGACTATAATCAGGCCTATGTGTCTATGCTTAGATGGGAAGAAACAATGCTAGAAGACTTTTATTTATTTTTTGAAATAAAATTACCTAAAGGAAAAACCCCTTATTCGTATCGAAAATGGAGTGACTTAATTGTTAGAAATAAAGATGTCAGGGTTCTTAAGGATGAATATGGAAAAAATCTACTATTTTACTCTTTTGTAAATAAAAATAATTTTGTTTTAACAACTGACTTAGGCGCCCTGGAGGAAATAATAGATAGAGTTTTAGCTAAAAATATTTAAATTTTACTATTTGTTTTTTAAGTGATAGAATAACAAAAGATTTAATAATTAAATTTCTTAAAAATAAAAAATATGAGCCTAGAAAAATATAAAACAAAATTATTAGAAGAACAGGAGAAAATTGAGAGTATTTTAAGTGAGCTAGGAGTAGTGGATGAAACAGGAGACTGGGAAGCTGTTCCCGAAAAAGAACTAGCTGGGCAAGAGGTTCAAGACGAGGCAGATCAAGCAGAGAGATCAGCTGACTATCAAGAAAGATCCATTAAATTAAATACATTGGAAGAAAGACTTGGGCATATAAGAAAAGCTTTAGAAAAAATTGAAGGAGAAAAATACGGCATTTGTGAAAGTTGTGGAAAAGAAATTGAGGAAGACCGTTTAGGGGTTAATCCTTCTGCTCCTACTTGTAAAAAGTGTATGAATAAATCTTAAGAAAGACTACGGATGTCATTTTCTAAGGTTTATACAGCACAAACTCATTTTTTAAAAGGACAAATAGTGTCTGTTGAGGTTGATATTTTCCCTAAATCTTTTTTCTCATTTACTATTGTTGGCCTACCAGATAAGGCAGTTGAAGAATCAAAAGATAGGGTTAGTTCAGCTTTAAAAAACTCTGGTTTTGATTCTCCTAAAAACCACAACCAAAAAACAATTGTCTCTTTGTCTCCTGCTGAGCTGAAAAAAGAAGGACCATACTTTGATTTAGCAATAGCCTTAGCCTATCTTCTGTCTACCGAAGAAATATCTTTTGATATTCAGGATAAAATTTTCCTAGGAGAGCTCTCTTTAAATGGAGACCTTCGTCCAATTAAAGGAGCTCTGCTTTTGGCACAAGAAGCAAAAAAACTTGGAATAAAAGAAGTTTTTCTGCCAATAGAAAATGCTAAAGAAGCTTCTCTGGTTAAGGGTATTAAAATATTTGGAGCAAAAAACCTAAAAGAAGTTGTTTCTCATTTAACTACTAATAAAGAAGAAGAAAAAATAAAGCTAACCGAGCCCACAAAGATAGAATATCAAAAAAAGAAAAGTGCGATTGATTTTTCTGATATCTGTGGGCAAGAGACTGCTAAAAGAGGATTAGAAATTGCTGCCTCTGGTGCCCACAACATAGCAATGTCAGGTCCACCTGGAACAGGAAAAACAATGTTGGCCAGAGCTTTTTGTCAGATTTTACCCAGCTTAGAAATTGAAGATAGTTTGGAGATTACAGGGATACACTCTGTTGTGGGGGTTTTGGGGAGTACGATAATAACTAGCCCTCCTTTTCGTAGCCCTCACCATACATCTAGTTATGTTTCTATCATTGGGGGAGGAGCTACTCCTAAGCCGGGAGAGGTTACTTTAGCTCATAGAGGTGTCTTGTTCTTAGATGAATTTCCTGAGTTTGACAAAAGGGTTATAGAAGCGCTTAGGCAACCCCTAGAAGATAATTTTGTCTCTATTTCTAGAGCCAAAGGATCTAGTACTTTCCCTTCTAATTTTATTTTAATTGCAGCGATGAACCCTTGTCCTTGTGGTTATCGGGACAGCAAAGTGAGAGAGTGCACTTGCAGAGCTGTTGATTTAGATAAATATAAAAGAAAAATATCTGGCCCTATTGTAGACAGAATAGATATGTGGGTAACAGTGGGTAATGTTGATTATCAAAAATTATCTAGTTCTAAAAAAGAAGGAGAGAGCTCTGATGTTATCAAAGAGAGGGTAATGAATGCCAGAAAAACACAAGCTAATCGTTTTAAAGATTCTCCTCGTAAAATAAAAACTAATAGTGAGATGAACGCAAGAGACTTAAATATATATGCCCCATTAGATGAAAACTCTAAAAGAATATTGAATCAAAGTGCTCAGAAGTTAGGACTTTCAGCTCGTGCTTATCATAGAACAATTAAACTAGCCAGAACCATTGCTGATCTGGATAATAAAGAAAACATAGAACAAAATCATATCCTAGAAGCATTGCAATATAGACCAAGAGAAAACTAATATAAT
>CAZTAH010000015.1:0-11314 GCA_964611515.1 uncultured Candidatus Saccharibacteria bacterium
CATTATATTTATCACTTTCATAAATAACTTCTTTTATACCATTTTGAATAATAGTCTTAGCGCATTCATTGCAAGGAAAAAGAGTACAGTAAAGCTTGCAATCGGCTGTGCTGTTATTGGCATTATATATAGCATTTTCTTCAGCGTGACAAATGTAAGGATATTTTGTCTCTTCAAACTTGCCTTCTCTCTCCCAGGGCACAGAACTAGGATCTATACCCCTCGGAAGACCATTATATCCTATTCCTACTACTACATTTTTTTCATTAACTACTACAGCTCCTGCTTGAGTGGATGGATCAGGAGATCTTTCTGCTATTAATCTAGCCATTTTCATAAAACATTCATCCCAACTTATACGATTTTGCCTGTGAGTAATTTTATCTTTTTTAACCATATTTTTTTTAATTAAGAGTAATAGTTATATTATAACCAAAGAGATAAATAACCCCTAATAAATTATTCGTATCTTAGGGCATCAATAGGATTTAGCTTGGCGGCCCTTCTGGCTGGATAATAACCAAAGACGATGCCAATTAAAACTGAAACTCCAAATGATAACAAAATTGACCCTATGGTTATCTCTGTCTTAACTATTCCTGTTGAGCCTAGAACTAAGGAAATAACGGAGCCTAAAATAACCCCAGTTATTCCTCCTGTTAAGGTTAAAACTATAGCTTCAACTAAAAATTGATTATTGATGTCTTTTCTTTTCGCTCCAATAGATTTTCTTAATCCTATCTCTCTCGTTCTCTCAGTTACTGTTGTTAGCATCATGTTCATAATCCCTATCCCGCCAACCAATAAGGAAATGGCAGCAATAGCAGCCAAAAAAGTAGTTAGAGTGCTTAGAACATCAGAAACAATGTCTATCACATCAGCTTGATTTGCGGTTGTGAAATCAGCCTTACTTATATCATTAATTTTATGTCTTCTTAAAAGCAGGCTTTCGGTTTCATTTTGAACATAAGAGGAAAGACTAGAGGTTTCTGCAGAAATATATATATTAGACAAATATTTGTTTCCTGTTAAATATCTTTGTGCTGTTGTGTATGGAATATAAACAACATCATCCATACTCATAATTCCACCTCCTCCTTTTGACTGAGTGACTCCAATAACAGTATATTCAGTACCTGCTATTCTAATTTTTTGTCCAACTACATTAATTGCTCCTTCTCCGAACAAATCATCTCTAGTGGTCGCGCCAAGAACTGCCACCTTAGATGTTTTTTCTACATTTTGGTCTGAGATAAAAATTCCATCTTCCAAATCTAAATTGCGAGCTTCAAGATAAGAGAACTCTGTTCCTATAATACTTGTATTTGTATTAGCCCCACGAACAACTATTTGCTGTTGAGAGTTAACAACCTTAACAGCATCAGTAACATATCTAACTTCTTCTTTTATTGCCTCTGCATCCTCTATTGTTAATGATCTAGCTCCTCCTCTTGATAACTGAGGACCACCAAAAGACCTAATGGCACCAGGGGTAACAACGATTAAATTAGCCCCCATTGATTCAATACTATCTGTGACAGTTTTTTTGGCCCCATTTCCTATGGAGATCATTACTATTACAGAAGCTATTCCTATCACGATACCGAGCATCGTTAATCCTGTTCGAGCTTTATTTGATTTTAATGAAACAAAAGTTTCTTGTAATAAATCACTGGTTTTCATGTTAATTTAAAAACTGGCTATTCTTTTAGTGTGCTTTATTGGTCTTTCTGACAAAAGGCCATCCCTAATATATAATATTCTGTCTGCGTGCTCAGCTACTTCTTGCTCGTGGGTAATTAAAACAATGGTTCTGCCCTGTTCCCTATTTAGCTTTTGAAAAGTTGCTAAAACTATATCACCTGTTTTAGTGTCCAAGTTTCCTGTTGGTTCATCGGCTAGAATAATTGAGGGATTATTTATTAAAGCCCTGGCTATTGCCACTCTTTGTATTTGACCCCCTGAAAGTTGATTTGATAAATGTAAATAATGAGTATTATCAAATCCAACTTGATCTAAAACTAACTTAGCTTTCAGGCTTCTTTCTCCCTTGGGGACTCCTTCATAAATTAAAGGCAGAGTGACATTTTTTAAAACAGTGGCTCTTGGTAATAAGTTGAATGACTGAAAGACAAAACCTATTTTATCCTGTCTAATATCTGCTAGCTCATCTTCAGACAAAGTGGACACATCTTGTCCATCAAGAAAATATTCTCCACTTGTTGGAGTATCTAGTGCTCCAAGAATATGCATTAGGGTTGATTTTCCTGAACCAGACGGTCCCATAATAGCAACAAACTCTCCATCTTTTATAGATAAAGTGACTCCCTTCAGAGCGTGCACGGAATTGCTCCCTGAATTATAGGTTTTTGTAATATTTTTAACTTCAATCATAACATTACCTAATCATCCCTCTTCCCCCAGTCATCCCCTGCATGCCCCCAGCTGACATCATGCTTCTATAATCTGGCATCCTGGAACTATAAGAGGTGTTTGTTATTACTTTTGATATTATTTCATCGCCCTCTTCTAATCCAGAAATAATTTCAACCTTACTGTCATTGGAAAACCCTATAGTTATTTCTTTTTCTATTATTTTTGATTTTGTTTGAACTTCTTCGTTTGAGCCTCCTTCTTCTGGGTTTTCTTCTAAAATTTGAACAAATGACTTATTTCCTCTCATTAGTAAAGCAGAAGATGGAATGGTTAAAACATCCTCCCTGCTCTCTGTTATTATTTCAACATTAGCACTCATTCCTGTTTTAATCCTTTCGTCTTCCCCTTTGAACATTATTTCAACCTCATAAGAAACCACGCCTGAACTAACTTTTCCAACTGAATAAACCTTACTGACTTCCCCCGGTATAGTTAAATCATTTATCGCATCAAATGTTAAGTTGACTTCTTGTCCCTCCTTAATAAAAACGATATCCACTTCATTTAAAGAAACATTAACTATTTTTTGCTTAGTCATCAGTGTTCCATAAGAGCTAGAAGACTCTCCCACTTTTGCGGTTAGATTTGTAATCACTCCATCAAAAAGAGCTCTTGTAAAACAATCGTTGTAACTATCCTGCCTGCTTTGAACAGAAAGATTAGAGGATCTGATGTCTAAGTCACTCGCTCCTCCAGATTTTACTTTTTCTAAAGACCGAGTACTTTCATTTATTGAGTTAATACTAGAACTAAGAGATTGAGTATAACTATTTATTCTACTCAACCAAGAAGAAACACTTTCTTTTGCCAAAAGAGAATCTACTGAACTTAAAGAATCACTCCTACGATCAATAAAATAAATCGTAGATGTCTCAGTCTCTTTAGCTGCATTTGCAATATCTTTGGCCAGACCAAGGGCCTCAATCATAAAGCCCAAAACATCCTCCCTTTCGCTTGATTTTGATAAAGTTTGATATTTTTTCTGTAAGTTTCTTTTAAAATCTCTTTCAGCATCATCTAAAATATTCCTGGCTGAATTAATTTTCTTTCTATCCACTGAACTCAGAAACGAAATATTGCTATACCCTAAAAAACCATCAGATGAATAGAAATCCGTCATGTCTTCTATCATCTTGTCCATATCATTCATAAAAGAAACAACTTGATTCCACCCAGAATTATAAAGATTCTCTAGATTATTTTCAGCTTTTAATACATCTAAGGAGTCTGCTGTTGTTAGTTTTTCTAAAGAAATTTTAGCATTTTCTAGTGAGTTTTTTTGATCTTGGCAATGAACACTAGCAATAAGAGCCCCTTTCTTTACTTCCTGCCCCTCTTTAACCGGAAGATAATTAACAATACCTGATGTTTTTGGACGAATTTCTATACTCTCTAGAGGTTCCACTTGGCCTGTTCCGGTAACAGTCGTAACAATATCTCCTCTGGTTACTTTTGTTAAAATATATCTATTTTCTTCTTTTTTATTAAGCTTAATTGCCAAAAAAACTATTAACCCTATAGCTAAAACTAGAATTGCTATGCTAGTCCACTTATGTTTTCTTATAAATTCTTTTATTTTTTTCATATCTCACATATTATACCAAAATTTCAAAAAAGCCAATTTTCCCTTGATTTTTTAAAAAAATTATATATAATTGGCCTAAACCAATTAAAACTTAATATATGAAAATCTTGATAATCACTGGATCTCTGAAACCTAAAAAACTGGGAAAAGTTGAAGAAAAAATCATAAAAAAAACTCCAAGAGGAGTAGAAGTGGAGTTTCTCCACTTAAGGGCAATAAATATGCCTAGAAAAGAAATGGAGAAAATTTTTAAAAGAATAATTGCTGATGCTATTATTCTGAAAAACTGCCATGATAGTTTTATGATCAGAGTCTCAAACATACTAGAGACTGACATAGAAAGAAGAAACAAGCCTGTAATAATTCCCGTGTTAAACATGGGAGAATGTTGCGAGGTGATAAAAATACTAAAGGAGGCATAAGCCTCCTTTTTTTTATTCTGTCCTGATTTTTATTCTGTTGTTATTCCATCAAATTCTGGTTCATCTTCTATTGCTTCCTTTTTTGTCTTTCTGATTGTTCCTTCTTTGTGATGAGCTGGAGAATATATTGTATAAAGTTTTAGTCCTTTTTCTCCTGCTATTATATTGTGCTTAGCTCCACTTGGAACAATGATTACATCTCCGTCCCCTACCGTGTATTCTGTTTCATCTATAATAACCTTGCCTTCTCCATCTTCAAATCTAAAGAATTGATCATTTTCATTATGGATCTCTTCACCTATGTCCTCATTTGGTAATAGGCTCATTAGAACTAACTGGCAATGTTTTCCGGTATATAATACTTTTCTAAAGTTATCATTTTCTAATGTTGATTTTTCTATGTTATCAAAATATCCTTTTTTCATAATTTTATTTCTAATCTTAAATAATAATTTTGCGACTTTCTCAATTATAGCATAATAATTTTTAATCTTTTTAAAAAGAAGATTTTTATGCTGCCGGCCAGGGATTCGAACCCCGATTCTACCCTCCAGAGGGGTATGTCCTACCATTAGACGAGCCGGCAATATTACCTATATTTTATTTTTTAAAAACATAATTACTTAATAAGTTTTTGTCCTACCTCGCCCGCCATCGCTAGCTCAGGCGTTGCGGGCGGGCCATAATACCTATATTCTGTTTTTTAAAAATCTTCTACCAAACCCTGTTTTAAAAAATTTTTCTCTCTCGATTGCTCTTTGTTTATTTGCACATGCTTCATAATAAACAAGAACAAGAGGTCGCCTGCTTTTTGTTGCCCTTACTCTTCCCTCGGAATGATCCATTATTCTTTTTTTTAAATCCTTAGTCCACCCTATATATAGCTTATTGTCTTTTGTGCTTCTTAATACATAAGTATAATTCATAAAAATTTATATTCTATTTTTTAAAAACATAATTACTTAAGAATTTTCTGTCCTACCTCGCCCGCCATCGCTAGCTCAGGCGTTGCGGGCGGGCCATTAGACGAGCCGGCAATATTACCTATATTCTATTTTTTAAAAACATAATTACTTAAGAATTTTCTGTCCTACCTCGCCCGCCATCGCTAGCTCAGGCGTTGCGGGCGGGCCATTAGACGAGCCGGCAATATTATTAAAAATCCTTAATTAAGATTATATTACCACAGAAACAAGTAATTTCAATTGAAAATAAAGTGAATCTAAGATACAATTATTCTTATGAATAAAAAAGATAAAGAATTATCCGAGGATAAATTGAGAATGATAAAACTAGAATTTCGTGAGGGAATAAATTCTGTAGCCAAGTTTAACCCTTCTGTTACTTTTTATGGATCTGCTAGGCTACCAGAAAACAGTGATGTTTATAAAAAGGTCAATCATCTCGCTTATCGTATAGCAAAAGAATTAAATTATAATATTTTAAGTGGAGGTGGACCAGGAGTAATGGAAGCATCTAATAAGGGAGGAAATGAAGCTGGTGTTAAGTCAGTGGGACTAACCATTAGCCTTCCTCATGAACAAGGAGCAAACCCTTATATTACTGATGAAATTCCTTTTAACCACTTCTTCTCAAGACAAGCATCCCTCTCTTATTCTACAGAGGCTTGTGTTTTTTGTGCTGGTGGATATGGAACACTGGGAGAGCTTTTTGAGATTCTAACTTTAAAACAAACAGGGAAAATAGATGGTGTCCCAGTAATCTTATATGGATCTGATTTTTGGAGTGGCCTAGATTTATATATTCAGAAAGTACTAAAAGATAAATTTAAGACCATCGGAGAGGGAGATAATGATCTTTACATCATCACTGATGATGAGGATGAGATAATTGATATTATAAAAAAGAGTGAAATAAGAGACGGTAGCCAAACTTTTCTGTAAAAAGAATTTCGGCGCTCCTGTTTTTCTATTGGCAATAAAAACTATTCAATAAAAAAATACCCTAATTTCATAAAGTTAGGGTATTTTTTATTTGTTTTTCTTTCCAGCTGCCTCTATAAATGAGGTAAATAAAGGATGGGGGTCTAGTGGCCTAGCTTTGTACTCTGGAAGAAATTGAGTTCCTAAGAAAAATGGATGTTTATTTTTTGGCAATTCTGTTATTTCACACAAATTATCTGGATAAGATAATCCTGAAAAAACTAATCCTGATTTTTCTAAAACTTCCTTGTATTTACTATTTACTTCATATAGATGCCTGTGCCTTTCTGTTATTTTTTTTACCCCATAAGACTGGTGGGCAATTGTTCCTTCTTTTATATTAGTTTGAAATGCTCCTAGTTTCATTGGCCCTCTATAATGATCTCCTTCTCTTTGTTTTCTTTTTATATCTGTTATTACTAGGTTTTTGGATTTTGGATTAATTTCCTTAGAATCAGCATCCTTTAGCCCTAAAACATTTCTAGCATACTCTATAATCATCAACTGCATTCCATAGCATAATCCCAAATAAGGTATTTTATTTTTCCTTACATATTCTATTGCATTAATTATTCCATCTGTACCTTTTGATCCAAAGCCTCCAGGAACAATGACTCCATCATACTGAGAAAGTTTCTTTAATCTTTCTGTTTTTGCTTTCCCTTCAAAAGAGGAAGAGGGCACCCAGGACAAGACTGGCTTAAACCCAGATGTTATAGCAGAATACTTAACAGCCTCAATAACACTAACATAAGGATCGGAAACGATAAAATCACCAGATGTAAAATATTTTCCAACTACAGCAATCTTAATTTCTTTTTTTACTGAATGATATTTTTTAGCAAAATTACTCCATTTATTAAAATCACTATCCAAATTAGGAGATAATTTCATCCCACTTATATCTCCAATAATCTTGCTTAAATTCTGATTTTCATAATATAGAGGTATGTCATAAATACTCTCAACATCTGGAGAAGAGATAATTCTGTCTTTGGCTATATTACAAAACATGGAAATTTTTTCCTTCCTAATTTCATCTATTGGCAATTTGGCCCTAGCAATTATTAGGTCTGGCTGAATACCAGAAGAATTTAATGTTCTTACTGCATATTGAGTTGGTTTAGTTTTCATTTCTCCCAGCCTAGAAGGAACTGGTAGATAAGAAACCAGTATAAATGATACGCTTTCTTTGTTTTGAATTTTCATCATCCTAGCTGCTTCTAAAAAAAGCATATTCTGATATTCTCCAACTGTTCCCCCTATTTCAATAACAACAACATCTGCATTGTTTTTATCCCTGGCTTCTTCTATCCGTCTTATTACCTCCAAGGGAATATGGGGAACCACTTCAACACAACGACCATCATATTCTAAGTTTCTTTCTTTTTTAATAACGCTCTGATAAACTCTTCCAGTTGTCATATAATTAGAAGAGCTTAAATTCTTGTTTAAAAACCTTTCATAGTTTCCTATGTCTTGGTCTGTTTCATCTCCATCTTCTAAAACAAAAATCTCTCCGTGCTCAATCGGATCCATTGTTCCTGCGTCTATGTTTATATATGGATCTATTTTGATAGAAGTAACTTTTCTTCCTCTGCTTGCTAGTATCCTGGCAATTGAAGAAGCAGCTACTCCTTTTCCAACTCCAGAGATAACTCCGCCAATAACAAAAATGTATTTGCAGTTATTTTTTTTAGCTGATTCTTTTTTCATTTATTTACCTTTTTCGTAAATATTTATTAATAGCAAAAACACTAGATATGCCCCCAAGGACAATACCAGATCCCAGCATTATTGTAAATAATTGCCAGAAATTAGCTTTATAATAAGTATAGATATTAATTCCAAAGAAATCTGTCATTTGATTTCCTAGCCAAATGGAGATAGGAATAAAAATTAAGGCAGTTACGATAGATGCCATGATTCCCACCATTACCCCTGATGCTATAAAAGGACCACTAATATGTCTTTCTCCTGCACCAACTAGCTTCATCACTCCTATTTCTTCTCTAGACATATAGATAATTAGCCTAATTGTGCTAAATGTTATTAAAATAGAGATAATTACGAGAACGAGAGAGGCAATTATTCCGAACCTCCTAGCTCCTTCTATAATAGAAGACAAGCGATCTATCACTAGTTTATTCTGACGATAGTCTATTTTATCTATAACAGAAAGAGCCCCTCTTGATAAAGTTGTTCCATCTTCAAAGTAATTAGAAATAATTTCATAGTGAGAAGGATCTATGGCATTTATATTAAGAGCTGCCCCTAGGGGATTTTCCCCTATTTCTTCTAGGGCTTGTAGTGTTAGATAATCATTGGAATGTCTCTCTTTAAAATCAACAAGAGCTTTTTCTTGAGAAATATAAGTAACACTACTAACCTCTGGCAAGCTTCTAACTGAGTCTTGAATTTCTAAGATTACTTCTTCGGGAGCCTTGGGGACAAAATATACCGTTATGTCTACTTTTTCTTTTATATTGTTTAGAGTTGAATTTAGAGTCGCCTGAACTAAAATCAAAGAGGTTAGAACAGAAAGAGTTATTGTCATTATCAAGACACTTGCTATTGAAGGAAAAGGATTTCTAGTAAAATTCTTATACCCGGCAACTATTATTCTTCTTAATTTAGTTAAAAACATAAGATAATTATAGCATATATTTGCCCTCTTTATCGTCCCTAATAACCCTACCGTCTTCTAATGTAATAACCCTTTTCTTGACTTGATCAATTACTGTTTTATTGTGAGTGGTCAAAATAACAGTGGTGCCTAGTTCATTTATTTTTTTAAGTAGATTAACAACTTCTTTTGTATTAGTTGGATCTAAATTACCTGTTGGTTCATCTGCTATTATTAGATCTGGTTGAGCTATAATGGCTCTTGCTATTGCTAATCTCTGTTTTTCTCCCCCTGACAACTGATTTGGAAAAAAATCTGCTCTGGTTGATAATCCTACTAATTCTAAAACCCTAGGAACATCTTTTTTAATCATATCATCATCTTTATCCATAGACTCCATTGCAAAGGAGATATTTTCATAAACTGTCTTATTTGACAAAAGACGAAAATCCTGAAAAATCATTCCTATTTTTCTTCTAAAAGAAGTCAATTCTTTTTTAGAAAATTTATTTATGTCATTAGACTCAAAACTAATAGTTCCTGAGGTAGGTTTTTCTTCTGCTAAAATTAATTTTGTCAGAGTGGTCTTTCCGGCCCCAGAGTGTCCCACGATAGAAACAAATTCTCCCTGAGAAACTGAGAAGTTAATATCCTCCAGACAAACATTGCCTCTATATTTTTTTGTTACATTGTTAAAATAAATCATATCTTAATCTAGAATATCATAATTCCTTTTCGGCTTCAATGAAAACATCTAGTTCTCCATTATGCAAAACATCATCTACTTTTTGAACCTCCACTCCAGTCCTGTGGTCTTTTATCATCTTATAAGGATGTAGCGTATATGTTCTTATTTGATTACCCCACTCTATGTCTGTTGACTTGGAGATAGAGAAAACCTCAGATTCTTTTTTTCTATTTTTCTCTTTTAGCAGATAAAGCTTGCCTTTGACTATACTCAGAGCTTTCTCTTTATTTTGCTCCTGAGATCGTTCTGAGCTTATGTGGGCTGTGATATTAGTTGGAATGTGAGTTATTCTTACAGCTGTTTCTCTTTTATTAACATTTTGTCCCCCAGGGCCTCCTGATTTTGAGAACTCTATCTTTAAATCATTATTAGAAATTTTTACCTCTGAGTCATCCTTGTTTAAATCAGGAATAATCTCCACCAAAGAAAAAGAAGTCTGGCGAAGAGACTTAGCATTAAAAGGAGATTGCCTTATTAGGCGATGAACCCCTGATTCATTTTTTAATAATCCGTAGGAATTTTTTCCCTCAATCTCTATTGAAACATATCTGTAGCCTCCTTGGTTGTTCTGATTCTCGCTTATTATGGAATAAGAAAAACCCTGGCGATCTAAATATTTGCCGTACATCTTCAAGAGCATAGCAGAGAAGTCCTCAGCATCGTCTCCTCCAGCTCCAGACATAATAGACAGAGTACAATTTCCCTTGTCGTATTTTCTAGAACCTAAAAGTGATTGCTTTAGTTCTGTTAATTTTTTTATTGTGCTCTGGGCTCTTTCTTTGTCTTGCCAAAAATCAACTTTTGACATCTCTTCTTCTAGTGAACTTATTTCTATTTTAATTTCTTCTTCGTTCATAATAAGAGAGCCGAAGACCAGGCTTGAACTGGTGACCTATGGTTTACGATACCATTGCTCTACCAACTGAGCTACTTCGGCTTAATTTAAAAATAAACCTCTTTTGATTTATCTACCCGGAAAAAACAGAGCCGTTGATCGGAATTGAACCGATGACCTTTCCCTTACCATGGGAGTGCTCTACCTACTGAGCTACAACGGCTTTTTCTACTATTTAAGAATACTATAAAATACAAAGAGTTTCAACTTCTTGCTTTTTTAACTAAATAAGATATAATGATTTCAAGCTTTCGGTAAAAATCTTAATTAAGTAAATAATATCGCGGGATGGAGAAATGGTGTCTCGCAAGTGTACCAATAGCTCTCATAACCCTTTAAGGTTATGAGGCGAGGATTAAAAATGAAACTTACTTAATTGAGTAAACAATATCGCGGGATGGAGAAATGGTGTCTCGCAAGTGTACCAATAGCTCTCATAACCCTTTAAGGTTATGAGGCGAGGATTAAAAATGAAACTTACTTAATTGAGTAAACAATATCGCGGGATGGAGAAATGGTGTCTCGCAAGTGTACCAATAGCTCTCATAACCCTTTAAGGTTATGAGGCGAGGATTAAAAATGAAACTTACTTAATTGAGTAAACAATATCGCGGGATGGAGAAATGGTGTCTCGCAAGTGTACCAATAGCTCTCATAAC
>CAZTAH010000016.1:0-11132 GCA_964611515.1 uncultured Candidatus Saccharibacteria bacterium
TGAAAACAGGAGACCATGAAAGTGGTCCGTGAGTTCGAATCTCACCGCTTCCGCCTTCGCCAAGGCTACGGCGAGACACGTCCGCTTCGCCAAGGCTACGGCGAGACACGTCCGCTTCGCCAAGGCTACGGCGAGACACGTCCGTTTCGCAGATAAATCCGCCTGGCAGATAAATCTACTTACTCTTACTTGAATCGAGAAAAGATCTAGTATTAAAAATTTTCGCGAAGAAGAAAAAAGAAAACTTTTGGTATGTTTACACCTTACAGTATAAGGATGGTTTTTATGTTGGTTGCACTAGTGATCTAAAAGACAGAATGATTCATCACAAAAAAGGACTTGTGAAAGAAACATCTGGCAGGTTGCCCGTCAAGCTGTCTTTATATTTTGCACTAAAAAACAAGGACAAGGCTTTTGCCTTTGAAAAATATTTAAAATCTGGATCTGGAAGAGCGTTTTCTAAAAAACATTTTGATTTTTAGAAAAAAAACCACCATGGGGTGGTTTTTTCGTTTTTAAATATAGGTCATTAGTTTTTCCTGCTTTTAAAGGATTGTCTTTTTTTATATCTCTCCAGTTTTCTTTTATTAATTTTCGTTTTTTCCCAATCAACAGGCGTAATTTTATTTATCTTTTTATTTTCAACATCAATATCAAAAATCATATCTTTTAGTTTCCAGCCTCGAATAACTCCAGCGTTCTCAAATTGCTGTTGCAAGTTCATCATCATCAACTCAGCTTGCTCTTTAAGTTCGCCAACATCTTTGTCTGTATATCCTTTTTCTTTTAAGTGTAGAATCTCTCTTTCAAACCAAGCCATTCCTTGTATTTTTTCCATTATAAAAACATTAGTTCCATTATGTTCTATTTTTGCAATTGGTTGTGAAGCAGGAAGACCAACACTTCTTACAATTTCCATTATTTTGTATTCATAAAAAGGATCACCTGATTCTCCGACTTTTCCCTTTTCAGTGTTCACTCTCTTTCCTATTGTTAGCAGTTCTTGTCCATTTAAACCCGTCCAAACTGGTAATTCTTTGACCGCTGTGGGATCTTCTCTTGTTTTTCCTGTTTCGTCTCGTTTGATTTCTCCAGATTTTATATTTTTTCCTTTGTCTTCAAAATAGCCTAGCGGATTATTGCTAAATTCTACTGGAATAAAATGACGGAAACCCGGCTCAACCTTAATTTTTGCTTCAAGGTCTAGTTCTTTTCTTGATTCAAATTTTGGTTTTTCAAAACTCATTTGTCTTGTTTGTTAAAATTAAAACTATCTATTTTTGATTATACTAAACCCCCTTACTCTTTACTAGGCTCTTGAGATAAGGATAATTTTTTCTTTTTTTGTTACAATGTAAGGGTTATTAGCTTAATTTTATATTACTATGTTAGATTACAATGAAATTCGCCAGAGAAAAATTATTATTTATGAGGATGAACCCGCTGAGGTGCTGGACTATCATATTGCTAGAACCCAACAAAGAAAACCCCAAAATCAAGTTAAACTGAAGGGGTTGTTGACGGGAAAAACCTGGAATGCGACCTTTCATGCCTCTGACAAGGTGGAGGAAGCAGAAATTAAAAGAAGGGATATTAAGTATCTTTATCAAAATAAGGGAGAGTTTTGGTTTTGCGATCCTGAGAATCCCAGAGATAGGTTTTTTATTTCCGAGGAGATTGTTGGCAATTCAGGAAAATATTTAAAACAAGATGAAGTGGTCACCGCTTTGATTTGGCAAAAAGACGGAGAGGATAAAATCATTAAAATAACCCTACCAATTAAAATAGAGCTGGAAGTAAAAGATGCCCCTCCTTCAATTAAGGGAAATACGGCAAGCGGGGGTGGAAAGTTAATTACACTAGAAAATGACATTAGTATAACTGCTCCATTTTTTATAGAAAAAGGAGATAGAGTTGTTGTAAACACTGAAACAGGAGAATATGTAGAAAGAGCTCAAAAATAAAAAAGCCCCCGATGGGGCTTTTTTCTATTCTATTGTGATACCGGCAGAGCGAGCTGATCCTTCAACTGTTTTTATCGCGCCCTCAATGTCTTTAGCGTTTAGGTCTGCCATTTTTTCAGTGGCAATTTCTTTAACCTGTTCTTTTGAAAGCTTGCCAACCTTTGAGATATTTGGCTTTCCTGATCCCTTGTCTTTTCCCACTGCTTTTAAGATTAAGCTAGAAACTGAAGGCCCTTTTGTTTTAATCTCATAAGACTTGTCTTCGCTGACTAAAATAGTAACCCCCAGCTCTCCTTTCATCTTTTCTGTCATTGCATTAAATTTCTGACAAAATTCTGAAATATTAATCCCAGCCTGTCCTAATGCTGGACCCAAAGGAGGTTTTGGAGTGGCCTGTCCTGCTTCTATCCTAACTTTTATTTTTCTAACTGCTTTTTGTTTTGCCATATTGCTTAAAGCCTAGCAGTGCTAGGTGTAATTAAGAATAAAAAGAAGCTTAGCGTAACAACTCATAATCTAGCATAAAAACTAAGCTGGGGCAAGAGTTTTCTTTGTTGTTTTTTCTTCTTTTTTGCTTTGAACTTCCTGAGAATTGGGCTTTTCTCTTTCTTGTGTTTTTTCAGCTAAAAGATTAATACATTTTTGTACTTCTTCTTTGACTTTCTTTTTATCATAAAAATACCCAGGGAAATACAATCGGTCAAGTATTTTATTGCTCTCTCTGTTTTCATCTAAAATATCTTTATAACTAAAAAATTCGTAATTATTAATGTGATCCAAAACCTCTTCCTTATTCTTAATTCCTTTTGTAAGTCCATTTTTCTCTATGAGAGAAATTGGATTTAGAGCAAACTCAAGATATGTATCTTTTAATTGTTTGTTGCAATTCAGGTGCTTAGCTTTAAAACTACCTTGGAACAATGTGCCCCTTCTTTCATATTTGATATTGTAATACATAGAGTAGGCTGTTAGAAGTTTCTGCATAAACTTGCTTATTCCCCTATCTGAAACAGAGGTCAAAATCAAATGAAAACGGTCAGGCATTAAGCAATATGCTCCAATTCTCACAAACCTTGCCCCAATTCTAGGAGTTAAAAAATCAGTATGTATATTTCTGTATATTAGTTTGTCTTTAGTGTTAGTCAGATAGAGTAATTTAATGAAATGCCTATAATCGCACTTGTCCTGGAAGATAATTCTTCCGTCTATGCCAATGTTATAAATATGATAAAGCTCATCAGGCAATAGCCCTCCTTCTTTTTTTAACATAGATAAAGATATAAACCGAATTAGGAAAAAAATCAATCTTTTTTCTGTATTTTGTGTGGTGAAATTATCAAGGCCCAGCCTTTGTAATTACGCTTATTAATTAGAGTGTGGTCAAGAAGCCAGAAAGATGTTTTGTTTTTAATAATTAACCTGTTCCCCATCGGTATTTTTTGGGAAACCATTTTTGTTAAAAATAAAACTGGATCAAAAACAATCTTTCTTTGCCTAGAAATTTAAATTTAAAAAACTCATTACAAAATTAAACAATTAGATGTTTTTTTGTTTTTTTAATGCTAAAATATGTTTATGGAATCAATACTAAAAGCTGATATATTTTTCTTTGCCACAATTGCTGCTGCTGTTTTATTGCTTCTGCTTTTTATTATGGCTCTTTTTTATTTTATTTATTTTTTAAGAATAGTTAGAAATTTTTACAAAATATCTAAAACACTAAGAACATATGTGGAGGAGGTGGACAGTGGACTCAAGGCATTGGGAGAAAAAATTAAAAATAGTCCTTTATTTGTTTTTCTTTTTGGGGAAGACGAAAAAAAGGAAAAAAAATAGAAGTAAAAAATAATTTAATTAGTCGTTTATTATAAAAACAATTTAAAATCAAGAAACTTGATTTAGAAACTATGTCAAAAAAAGAAAACAAAAACAGAACAGGGTTAATAGTTGGAATTGGGGCTGGAATAGCAGCTTTGGCTGGAGCTGCTTATGCCTTCCTTGGCCCTAATAAGAAAAAGAACAGAAAAGCAGTTACAGACCTAAGCAAAAAGGTTAAAAAAACAGTTATGGAGAAAGCGAAAGAAGTTAGAGAGTTAACAGAGCCAATTTATAATGATATTGTTGAGCAGGTTAAGGAGGAGTATGAAAGCATTAAGGATATGGATGCTGAAGAATTGGCGGGGGTAATTCTTCAAATAAAAGAAAGTTGGGAAAATGTCAAAGAAGAACTAGAGGCTCAAAAAGAAATAAGAGAAGGGGAAGAAAAAAAACCAAGAAAGCTTCTTGGGAAAAAATAAATAAGAAAAGACATTAGTTCTTTTATTTTGATTGTAGTTTATTTAGTGATAAGATAAAAATGAAATGAAAAAACCCAAAGAAATAAAGCTAGAAACAATTGAATGGATGTCTCCGGAATATATACAAAAAAATCACAGTGTTGATTGGTACTGGGGACTAGCTTTAATAACACTATTAGCTGTTGTAATTGCGGTGGCAAAAGGAAATTATATTTTTGGGATTTTCCTGTTTCTCTCAGGAGCTTCTCTGTTCATGTTTTCAATCAAAAAACCATATAACATAAAATATAAAATGGATTCTTTGGGGTTTAACATAAGAGGAGTATTTTATAGATGGGAATACCTAAAATCTTTTAACACAAAAAAAGCAAGAGAAGAAAATTACTTTAAGCTGTTAATAGAAACAACTAAAAGGGTTTTGCCTGTTATAGTTATTCTTGTTCCTGTGGAAATAAAAGAAAAAGTGGAGAAGAATTTAATTAGGGTGCTTAAAAAATCTAAAGTTGAAGAAACTGGAAGCTCTGTTTTCATGGATCAAATAGGGTTTTAGGTTGGAGTTAGGACAAAATATACAAAAGTATGTTTTTTTGCTTGTTGTTAAAAAACAAATTGATCCCGTCGTTCAATGTTTACCCGAATGACTTGGTCAGGCGGGGACAGAACCCAAACCGTGTGTTGTTTTAAAAAAAGCTTTTTTAAAAACAGAGAGTGCTTGAGAGATCTAAATTGATCCCGTCGTTCAATGGATAGGACATAACTTTGCGGAAGTTAAGATGCAGGTTCGATTCCTGCCGGGATCACCACTACGCTAAAGCTACGCGGTGCAAGCAACCACCACACCCCAAGGAAACAAGCCTCAAAAACTTGCTAGATTTGTTTAAGACTTGAAACAGAAAGATTAAGTGAAGGACAGGATTCTTTAACACAGATGCGGAGCATTTGGGTTTTAGAGTTTTATTGTCCTTTTCGTTTCTTCTTGCTCCGTACCATGGTCCTAGTGAAAAAAACTCAACCCCTAGCATCTGGTCATATAACATAATAAATCGTGCCGAAAGCAATGGACTAATGGTTGTAAGCAAGAGGGTTAAATACATCCATGATTCCAATAATCCTTCTGGGTTTAGCAAGAAGTGTGACTTGGATGTAGACATAGCCATTGATTTAATTAAGTTAAAAGAACTATATGACAATGTTGTTTTGTTTTCAGGTGACGGAGACTTAATCTGTGCAACAAATTACCTAAAAGAAGAGTTTAGTAAAAAGATTTATACTTTTGGAGCAAGAGGTCATATTGGTAGGGAAATAATAGATGCACACAAGTCTGGTCACATTGACCTAATGCTCTATGTTGAGGATTTTGAATACAGGCTCAATCTTGATAGGTTTAAGTACAAATAAATTCAAAAACCCCACAAATGTGGGGTTTTGATCAAAATCCGGTGTAATTTCTTACTTTTTAAGCATACAGCAAGCAGCAAGCTAATGTCAATTGTTTGTTGTGAGTAAAAAGTAAAGAAGAAATAATTAGTAATTTAGCTAACCCTGAATTTAAACTAAAACCTACTAATGTTCTAAGCAATAAGAGCTAGTGCCTGAAGCACTTAGTCAAAACACTAGTATTGACAATTTTGTTGTGTTATACTTAAAGAACATTAGTAGTAGTCGATTTTTTATAAAAAAATAAATTCTATATTATGGACGAACAAAATATAAACGAAGCAGTTGAGGAAAAGACAGAAGATTTTCCTACTGAAAAAACACCAGAATCCAAACCTAAATTCATTAAGGTTCTTATCTGGGTTATAGTAGCCTTGTTGGTTATTTGGCTAGTAGCTCTAATAGCTACCAAAAAAGACCCTGTTGAGCTACCTAATGAATATGAAATAGAAGATGAGGGTGAAATTGAAGAAGGAGAGGTTGAGGAAGAACAAGAGGTGGAAGACGAAATTGTAGTAGAAGTTGAAGACGAAGAGGAGCAGGAATAATTTAATTTAAATTAAATAATAAAAACCCAACTAAGTTGGGTTTTTATTATTTGTTTATCATTCTTGAGACCCTGGATTTTTTTCGAGAAGCAGTGTTCTTTTTTATTACTCCTTTTTTAGCAGCCTTATCTACTGCTTTATAAAACCTAGGTAGAACTTTTTTGACCTCATCTTTTTTCTTATCTTTAAGTAGTTTTTCTATTTCCTTAAAAGACTCTTTGACATTTTTTTTATTTCTGTCATTTGCAGCTTTTTTTCTAGCAGAACTTCTTAAGTATTTCTTTGCTGATTTTATTATTGGCATATTTTTTTTAATTATTATTTAAACTGTGTTGCTTGATAATAGTAAGTATAAGCATATTAGCAAAGAAATGAATAAAAGTAAACGATTATATAAAAATCTCTATTTCTAGTATAATAGAACTATGATTGGAAGAATAGAAGGACAAACTACACATATTGACGATCGTTTTCTTATTGTGGGTGTTTCTGGTGTTGGGTATAAACTTTTTGTTACCAAAGAAACCCTGGATAACACCAGAAAAGACGATGTAATTAGCTTATGGGTGCACACAGCGGTTAGGGAAAATGCAATTGATTTATATGGATTTTCTGAAATGGAAGAGCTTTCTTTTTTTGAAATGCTATTAGGTGTTTCGGGGATAGGTCCAAAATCTGCTATTTCTATTCTTGACATTGCCCCAGTTGGAGTACTAAGGAAAGCAATAGCTGTGGGCGACATGGGATACCTAACTAAGGTTTCTGGCATAGGAAAGAAAACTGCTGAAAAGATAATAGTGGAGCTCAGGGACAAGTTAAAAGAATTTGAAGATGACGACTTCAACTCAGAAGCAATTAGAGAAGAAAAAGATGTCATTGATGCGCTTAGGTCATTAGGCTATTCTCAAAATGAAGCAAGGGAAGCTGTGAAAATGATACCCTCTGAGATAAAAGAAGTAAATGAAAAACTGAAAGAGGCTTTAAAAACACTAGGGAGAAGATAATTATGCCTGAGCTACCTGAGGTCACAACTACGGTTAGGGGTCTAAAAGAAACAGTTATTGGCTTAGAGATAATTGATGCCTGGACCAGCTTGGCTAAGAAAAACCAAAAAAACCCTCGGCTAAGGAATACAATTAAAGATCAGGCTTTTTTTCTAGATTTTAAAAAAAGAGTTGTAGGGAAAAAAATACTAGAGACAAAAAGAAGAGGTAAAAATATTTTGATAAATATATCTGGGGGAGACACCATTTTAATTCATCTGAAAATGACTGGCCATCTTCTTTTTGGGGACTATATGTTTAACAAGAAGACAAACATCTGGAAACCAGTGGGGAGCAAAGCTTTGAGTGATCCCTATAATAGATTTATTCATTTTGTTTTTACCTTAAAGAAAAAGAGTGGAGAAAAAAAATACTTAACACTTAGTGATGCTCGTAAGTTTGCTAAAATAACTATTTTCCCAACAGAAGAAACAAAAGATGTTGTGGATTTAAAAAACATAGGACCCGAGCCATTGGAAAAGAGTTTTTCTTTAGCGGAGTTTAAAAAAAGATTATCCTTGAGGCCAAAAGGAAGGATAAAAACAGTTCTTTTGGATCAGAAAATTGTAGCAGGGATTGGAAATATTTACGCAGATGAAATGTTGTGGGCAGCCGGAATAAATCCAAATTCTATTAATTATAAAGTCCCAGAAAAGAAATTAGAAAAACTATATTTATCCATGAGAAAGGTTTTAAATAAGGGAATATTATTAGGAGGAGACTCCACTTCGGACTACAGAAACCTCAAAGGAGAAAAAGGTGGTTTTCATGAACATCACAAGGCCTATCGACAGACAGGGCAGAGATGCACCAAGGCTAAATGTTGTGGTATTATTAAGAGAGAAATAATTGGAGGAAGAAGCGCTCATTACTGTCCAGAGCATCAAAAATTATTTATTTAGAGATGTCGGAAAAAAAAGAAGAACACGATAGTAAAAAATTTTTAATTCAGATAATATTATTTATTGTTGCTCTTTTTGTTGTTTGGGTTATTAGTGAAAGGTATAAAGAAAACAATGAGTCTGACAAGCCTTTTATAGTTCCCCACACAGATCCTTTATATGGTGGAAAAACATTTGGTCCAGAAAATCTAATTCTATCCCCTGATCATTCTGAACAAGGCAATACCACAGGCAACTGATATATTTAGAGATTCTTTTTTCCCAAACATAGGAATTTCTGCTATTGCATCACACTTTTTTAGTGTGTTTTTTTCTAAACCACCAACCTCTGGTCCAAGAATAAAAGCTGTTTTATTCTTTATTTTCACATCACGATAGTCTTTAGCTTTTTTATCTTGCTCTATTGCTACTATAAAATAGTTTTCTTTTTTTAATTTAGAAATTAAGTGCCCCAAGCTTTTTTTATACTCCCAGTCTATCCAATTTTCTGCACCAAGAGCAGTTTTGGCAATATCTTTTTGACTTCGGTTGAATTTATCTTTTGGCGTGGGAGAGTAACCAGTTAGATAAATTTTAGATATTCCGACTCCATCTGCTGTTCTAAAAATAGATCCCACATTGACAGCCGAACGAATATTGGGAAGGATTAAAATTAAGTCCTTTTGATTCTTTTTCATTGTTGTTAATTATAGTATATAAGATAATATTTCTAACCCTCAAAAGATCAAGGCAGCTAAGTAAATAAAAATGTTTGTGGCCTAAGTTAAGTGAAACAAAAATATGCTTTTGTTTTTTTAGAAAAATTAAATTCCAATTTTCCAAATATTTTTCTCCAAGAAAGCTTCAATTGTTTGGCGGTTGGCCTTATTAATTAGATTGGAGTGAGACATCTTACTTATGTCAGAATATTCCCTAAGTGTTATAATTCTTTTTTCTTCTAAATAAGCTAGTCTTTTATGGTAACTATTAGTGATAGCCTTGGCTACTATTTTCTCCATGATGCTTGTTTTCTTCTTTAAGTCAAACTCCCTAAAAGCATCATAGTATTTTTTTCTATCAATAAATTTTATGTTTATTGGAACATATCCTTCTTTAATAAGAAGATAATTGTTTAGCACCCGCCCCATTCTTCCATTACCATCAACAAAAGGATGTATGTGCTCAAATGTTAAATGAAGAAGGGCTATTCTTTTTATTATACTTTCGTGATAAGAAGAATTATATTCTATGATCATATCCTTTAGTCTTTTCTCTATTTCATTGGGTGGTGGAGCTATGTAATTTCCAACCTTTACATACTCATTATCTTTTCTAAACCTTCCAGCTACATCATCTCTAATATTAGAAATTAGCATTTTGTGTAAAAGCAGTATTGTTTCTGTGTTTAATTCTAATTTTTTTGATTTTTTGTTTATATATTCTACTACCCTCGCAAGATTTTTTGCTTCAAACATTTCTCTTTCTGTAATAAATTTATCGAGGTCAATTTCTAGGAGTATTTTTTCAGTATCTTCCAGTGTAAGCGTGCTGTCTTCAATGGCATTTGAATTATAAACCTGCTCAGCAATCTCTGTTTCTGAGATTAAATCAACAAGGGCCTCTTTTCCAGGTAAGGCTTTGTAGTATCTTTCTCTTAGGTCGTTGATTTTATTAAAAACACTAAGTGTCTTAGCCATGTGTTTATATTATGTCTTTTTCACTTTTTTGTCAACAAAACCGTGAAAAAATTAAAAAAATTGCAGTTTTTCACGGTTTTAATAAAAAAGAGATAATTTCTGTTGTTCTTTTTGTTTTATTTTCAGTCATTTTTCTGTTTTAATCCCCACAAAACAAGGGGTCTGCCCGCACAGGCAGGGCGGAGTATAAAATATAGGTTATTGAATAAGGCCTAAAAATCTCTTGGTGTAACAAGACTGACGGCCGTCCGTTTGGTTACCCCTTACACATATTTGAGATGGACCTAAATAAGTCTCGGTCTAGGACCGTCCTAGACCCATCTCTTTTTACCTTAGTCTAGGACCGTCCTAGACCCCCACACCAACATCTCCACATCTAATGGAGATGTTGGTGTGGGGGTTGACATTTTTTACTAAATATGCTACTTTTAAGAGGAATCGTATCTCTCTTGTTTTAGTTTTTATATCCAAACATTTGGATTGTTTTTTGGGTACAAAAACTAAAACAAGAGAAAAAATATGAAAAAGTTAGCAATAGTGCTTTTTCTTGCCCTAGGCTGGCAGGGATTAGCGGGGCAGGTGTATCCGCCCATACTCCCGTATCGGGAGAATGATTACTCTCTCGAAGAGGTGATTCAATTCGCTTCTAGTAGCTCTGGTTTAGCAAAATCCTGGAGACAGGAGTTTGTTAAAATCATAGACACGGGAATAGACTCCCTTCTGCGCTCAAACATAAAAATTTCCGCAGAAGACCTTAGTTCTGTTTTTAAGCTCAGCTTAAGGATAAGACAAGAGGAAGAAGATCCCTCAATTGAACTGATTGAATACCTTCTTTCTTTCATAGAATATGAAATTGGGGAGATTTCTGGACATTTTGAGAATTCCCGAAATATCTCTGGGGTGGTTTCTTTTTTCCCAGACAAAGATTTTCTGGGAGAAGTGGGAGTTTTTAAGATAAACAATCTTCAGATTGTTGTGTTTAAAACACGGTGTGTAAATCTTTTAAAGGTTCCACCCATCCTTAAGAACTCTCTACCGTCCCAACAAACACAGACAGAACCAGAAGTAAAAACCAGTCCCCCTCCTGTTATTTCTCTAATAGAGAATGATAACAATGGCAGAGACGATGGTGGCAGGTTTGACTCCTCTCCTTTTATTCCTCCAAAAGAGGATAAAAAAGAGGCTTCCGGGGTAAAAGTAGGGATAGAGAGGTCTTGGATTAAAAGAAACTGGTATGTAATACCGGTTGCAGCCGTCGGGGTTGG
>CAZTAH010000017.1:0-10479 GCA_964611515.1 uncultured Candidatus Saccharibacteria bacterium
GTTTTTAATCTTGCACCAGCTGGTCTTAATTTTGAAAAATCAAAATCAATATCATTTCCATCAAACCAAGTATTCATTCCTAAGATCAAGGCATCTGCCCAACCCTCCTTAGAGTCCGGCACAACAAAAGTCGGTACTTTTTTCCCAGTTTGCATTTTTATTTGAGGCAAAGCTTGGATATTTTTGCTTTCTACTGAAAAACCAACCCCTGATCCACACATTAATATATAAATGACCTCACCAAAATCTTGAATAGCAGAAGGAGCGATAAAAGAGCAATTATAAGCACAAACATTAGTTCGGTCAGCAGCTTTTCCTGCAAATTGCATCAACCTCATAGAGGGCATTGCTTCTTGTTTTAATATGGCCTCTCTGACCTCTTTGTATTCTGCTTCCTTCATCTTATTCCCCAGATTTTTTCTCATAAAATCTATATAACGATCCACTGTTTCAATCCAAGTCTCTCTTCTTTCTTCTTCTTCTATCCACCTAGCATAAGTTCTATAGAAAATAAATTCTGAAAATTCATTTTTAAAGTATTTCTTACTCTCATCAGCTAGTTTTTTAATCCTAGAGGGAACCAGAAGGCCCTGAGATCGTAATCTTGACCTCTCTTCTCTGTATAAAATGTAGCTTTTAGAAGTTTTTACATAATCAGCCAGAATTAATTGAGTCTCCACTGTGTCTTGTATTTCTTCTACCTTCGGAATAAAACCCTTATTTTCCTTGGCTTTTTTCTCTAATTCAGCTAAAACCTTCTTCGCCACAGAAAAAGCATCGTTTTTCGTGCCTTCTCCTGTAGCAAGCATTGCTTTATTAATGGCATTAGTGATTTTTTCTAAATCAAATGCGACTATCTCCCCGTCTCTTTTTCTAACACTCTTAATAAAGATATTCTTACTGACCTTTTTTGTTTTACTCGGTGATTTTTTTGCACCCAAGCTCTTTTTTTCTGTTACTTTTTTGACTGATTTTTTTGTTGACATATTTTTTAGATGGAGTTTCTTAATTTGCGACTATGTAGTTTTTATTATAACCCCTAGCCTACTTTAGACCAAGAAAAAGACAAAAAATACAACACTAGAGGAAACTATTTGTCTTTCGTCAAGGGTTTTTTTCTAAAATTTTTTTTAAGTATTTATTCTCAAACATTTTTTCAAATTCTTTTTTCAAAAAAGAGCAGTAGTCCAAAAAATGTTCAACAGAAAATAATTTTTACCTCTAAAAAGGTGGATAACCCGCCTCTCTTCCTGATAAAGTTGGCATATGATACAATTCATATATGGATAGCACATTAGATATTTATGAAGAGGAGAGGCCTTGGGGTTATTTTCGTAAATTTTCAAGTAATGACAAATCTACAGTAAAAATAATTTATGTTAACCCAAATGAGGAGCTAAGTCTTCAAAGTCATAAAAAAAGAAAGGAGTTTTGGCGAGTTATAGATGGAAATGGCATAGTTCAAATAGGGGAAGAGAGGTTTCAAGCCAAAGAAGATGATGAATTTCAAATAGACATTGGAAAAATACATAGTCTTTCGGCTGGTCCTCGTGGAATTAAGGTTTTAGAAATATCTCTCGGTGATTTTGATGAGGATGACATCACTCGCTACCAAGATAAATATGGTAGAATGTAGGAAATGACAACTCTTAACAAAAAACAAAAAGAAAAAAAGAAAAATCCCAGAGAAAGGGAGGGGTTTTTCAAAAAAATAAAAAATTTTATTAATAAAGTTTGCAGGAAGATTTTTAGCAAATTTAGACAGAAAAAAGTTGCTCAGCCCAAAATAGTTACAGCAAAAAAATTTACTGGAAATCCAATCATAAAACCAAGCTCATATCCTTGGGAAAACAGGGCCACCTTTAATACAGCGGCTTTTTATTTAGATGATAAGATCCATCTATTTTATAGAGCCATTGGAGAAGATGATGTTTCTGTTTTGGGTTATGCCTACACTTATGACGGCTATAACATAGAAGGCCGTCCAACTTACAGTATTTTTAGCAGATCTTTTTTCCCAGATAAATCCAAGCCAAGTGTTAGTTACTTATCCGGAGGAGGGGGCTTTGGTGGTTGCGAAGACCCAAGAGTTACTATTATTGACGACACTCTTTATTTAATTTATACAGCCTTTGATGGATGGGGCTCTATTAGGGTCACAATCACCTCTCTTGGTCTAGAAGATTTCAGGAATAAGAAATGGAGTAACTGGAGCGAGCCAATAATTCTTTCTCCTAAAAATCAAATTCATAAAAACTGGATTCTTTTCCCAGAAAAAATAAATGGAAAGTTTGCAATCCTGCACAGCATAAGTCCTGAAATTTATATAGATTACATTGATGACTTTAAAGAATTTAAAAAAGGAAGAATTGTTGAAAGTATTCACATGGATCATCCTAAATGGAAAGAAAAAGAGCCAGGGGTTAGAGGGGCTGGACCAACTCCAATTAAAACAAGACTAGGTTGGCTGGTTTTATATCATAAGTCTCCCCCAGAGGATCCACATAAGTACAAAGTATACGCCAAAATTTTAGACCTAAAAAATCCGAGTAAAATTTTATATCAAACAGATTGGCCAATAGTAGAGCCAGACCAAGACTATGAAATGGAAGGACATCGTGGCATTGTCTATACTTGTGGTGCAGTAGAAAAAAATAATACACTTTTTATTTACTACGGAGGAGGAGACAAAGTTGTTGGAGTTGCTACTATAAATCTAGACGAATTATTAGACAGTATGATAAAAGTATAAGGTAAATTATTATTAAGAAACTTTGCTGTAATTACAGTGAAGTGAGCCCATTTTTTATCAAAAAGGGCTAAATAAAAAACAAATGTTTGTAATAAGAAAATTAGACACCAATCCGGTTTTAATACCAAAAAAAGAACACTATTGGGAGAGCTTTGCGGCTTTCAATATGTCAACAATTAAAAAGGACGATAAAATTATTGGCCTTTATAGAGCCATTTCTGCTTCCGACAAGGTCCACCCACAATCTCAAATTTCAGTTATTGGAAGAGCTGAAAGCGAAAACGGAATTGATTTTTATGAAAGACAAAGATTTATCACACCGTCAGAAGAATGGGATGAATATGGTTGTGAAGACCCAAGGGTGACTTATTTTGAAGGGAAATATTATACATTTTATACTGCTCTCTCCCGTTTTCCATTTAGTCCAGAAGGAATTAAGGTTGGAGTAGCAATTTCTAGCGGCTTAAAGACAATAGAAGAAAAACACTTAGTGACTCCTTTTAATGCTAAGGCAATGGTCCTTTTCCCTGAAAGAATTAACGGAAAAGTTACAGTCTTATTTTCATATCACACAGATATCCCAACTGACCCTGTTAGAATTGTTTTAGCTCAAGCCGACAAGATAGAAGAACTCTGGGATGAGAAATTCTGGAGAGAGTGGCTTAAAACAATAGAAGAAAACACTTTAACTCTTAGGCGAAATGAATATGATCACATAGAAGTAGGGAGCACTCCTTTCAAAACAGAATATGGCTGGTTTTTAATTTATTCTCATATACAAAATTACTATCCTCATCCTAGGAATTTAGATAGAATTTTTGGAGTGGAGGCAGTTTTGCTGGACTTAGAAAATCCGACAAAATTAAGAGGCCGAACAAGAGGGCCAATCTTAGTTCCTTCTGAGACATATGAAATGAGTGGCTATGTTCCGAATGTAATTTTCCCAACTGGACACATATTAGAAGACGATATTCTAACTATCTATTACGGAGCAGCAGACACAACGGTTTGTGCCGCTAGGGTTTATTTCCAAGACCTACTAGAAACTGTTTACGAAGGGACGGCAGGGGATAGGAAGTTTAAGAGATTTGAGGGTAATCCTATTATAGAACCAACAGAAAAAGGTGGAGGCTGGCAAGCTTTAGCTACTTTTAATCCCGCTTCCATATACTTAGGAGATAAAATCCACATCATCTATAGAGCAATGTCCAAAGACAATACCTCTTATATGGGCTATGCCTCTAGTACTGACGGATATAATATAGACGAAAAATTAGACTATCCTATTTATTCTCCAAGAGAAGATTTTGAAGCAAAAAAAATTCCAAATGGAAACTCTGGAAGCGAAGATCCGAGAATTACTCAAATAGACGATACTCTATACTTAATGTATACAGCCTACGACGGAATAAACCCTCCAAGGGTAGCAGTCTCTACAATTAAAGAAGATGAATTTTTGGCTCAAAACTGGAATTGGACTAAGCCTGTTCTCATAACTCCTCCAGGGTTTGACGATAAAGACACCTGTCTTTTTCCTGAGAAATTTGAAGAAGGTTATTTCATAATTCATAGAATAGATGGAGAAATAACAGGGGACTATTTAGACAAAATAGATTTTAATGAGGAAATAATAGACAGGAGTATAAAAATAATTAGCGCGAGAACAAATGCATGGGATAGTTTGAAAGTAGGAGTTTCTGGGCAACCAATAAAAACTGAACATGGATGGCTTGTCCTTTATCACGGAGTCTCCAAGAGCCACTCCACTTATAGAGTCGGAGCAGTACTACTAGATCTGAAAGATCCGGCAATAGTTTTAGCCAGAACAACAAATGCGATTTTTGAACCAGAAGAAGATTATGAAAAATATGGAATAGTAGACAATGTTGTTTTCCCTTGCGGTATGGTGATAAAAGATGACTTGCTCTTCATTTATTATGGGGGAGCAGATAAAGTAGTAGGGGTAGCAACAATGAAATTGTCCATCATTTTAGACTCCTTAATGAGAGGCCACCAGTTGGCAAACCTAAAAATGTCCTAGACCAGAATACACAGGACAATACACAGGACGGTCCTGTGTAGTAGGACGGTCCTGTGTAAAAAAACTAAAATCTAAAAATCAAAAACAACCCTTATTCTACAAGGCTCTATTTATACTCAAAACGTACGATCGTGCAAGTTGAGTATAGAATGAGCGTTGTATTGTAAGGGTAATTTTAGAAATAAAATTTATGAAAATTATGGTATAATATAATTATCAATACGGAAGGGGGCTTCACTTGTGTGACGCCCCCTTTTCATTTTCTTCTTCTGTTATTCCTCACATTTTAAGAAATTTCCTATTCCTCCTCTCCCTTAGAAGTCTGTAATTCGCTAAATCTACTTCTTATCTCTTTCAATATTTCCTCAGCCACTTTCTTTTCTTCTCTCAAAAATGTCCTAGAAGCATCATATCCTCGCCCTAACCTAATTGGCTCAAAATCTCCCTTTTCTCTTTGCTTAGCATTTCCCAAATAAGTATATATTGCTCCTCCAGACTTAGACACAATGCCCAGCTTTTCTCCCAAAGCCATCAATTCTCCCTCTTTAGAAATTCCTTCTCCGTAAATGATATCAAATTCTGTCTGCTTAAACGGAGCCGCAACCTTATTTTTCACCACTTTCACTCTAGTCCTATTTCCAACAATTTCATCACCCTTCTTAATTTGCGCAATTCTCCTTATGTCCAACCTTATCGTAGTATAGAACTTCAAAGCTCGTCCTCCAGTTGTAGTTTCTGGGTTTCCGAACATTATTCCAATTTGCATCCTAATTTGATTGATAAAAATAATCACCGTTTTACTATTTGCCACTATTGCTGTCAATTTTCTCAATGCCTGAGACATTAGTCTTGCCTGTTTTCCCATGTGAGCCTGCCCCATATCTCCCTCAATTTCATCTCTTGGAGTTAGTGCTGCCACAGAGTCAATCACAACGACATCTATTTTTCCTGATCTAACCAGGCTTTCAGTTATTTCCAAAGCTTGCTCTCCATTATCTGGCTGAGAAATTAAAAGCTCTTTTATATTCACACCTAACTTCTTAGCATAGTCTGGGTCCATAGCATGCTCAGCATCTATATAAGCACAGATGCCTTTTTTTCTCTGAGCCTCTGCTACTATATGTAGAGCCAAAGTAGTTTTTCCAGAAGATTCTGGTCCATAAATTTCAATAATTCTCCCCCTTGGCACTCCTCCCACACCCAAAGCCATATCCAGTCCAATAGATCCAGTAGGAATTACATCAATATTAACCTTCGGCGAATCTCCCATCTTCATTATTGCCCCCTCGCCAAACTTAGTTTGAATAGATTTAATAGTGTCCTCAATAGCACTTGTGCTACTTTCTTTTTCGTCTTCTTTTTTCACCACTTTCTTAGCCTTAGCCGTCTCTTTTTTTGTTGTCTTTTTTTTCATATAAAATAAATAATTAATAATAAAATAAATTTGATAACTTAATACATAATATCACAAGACAGTCACCCCAACATCAAAACCGCACATCTTTCGCACGCTACTCTATGACAAAGTAGGGGAGTCTTTCTCTATATAAATCTTAAACTCTTTCTCTGTGATTTTTCCATATCTGTCTTCTGCGTATAAAGAAATAATAGAATATCCAGCCAATGGAATTAAAACTTCTCTAAAATTTCCCTCTCTGTCTATAAAAATCTCTCTTCCATTTAATTTCAAATGTTTTGCTCTCGGAGCCTTTCCTTCAACTATATACAAAGGGCTGTCAGTTGCCTTTGTTAAACTTGCCTCCAACTCAACTCCTTTTCTCAAAAAACTCATATTGTGATAAGCAAAGAAAATAATCAATCCAAAAAATACTCCATATGAAAATAATCTCACCCACCACTTTATATTTTTTCTCCTATACTTAACCATTTTACTCCTCATCATCTTCATTCTCTTCAGTCTCTTCCGAAAACTCCTCTTTCCTGTCATCTCCTATATTATCCACCATTTTTTCCAAGACTTCTCTCGGCCGAGCTCCTTTCCCAGGACCAACAACACCTCTTTCTTCTAACATATCCATAATTTTAGCTGCTCTAGCATATCCAATTGCTAATTTTCTCTGTAAATATGAAGTCGAAGCCCTGCCAGCCTCAATCACTATCATCCTTGCATCTTCATATAAATCATCATCTCCATCATCTCCTATGTCGTCAGAAAAAATAGAATTTCCATTTCTATCTATATTTCCAGACAAGTCAATAGAACTTGGCACCTCATCAATAAACAATTTTTTCAAATACTCAACAACTCTTTTAACCTCTTCTTCTGAAATAAAGGCGCTTTGTAATCTTTCTGGAGTAGGACTACTTCCACTAGCATAAAGCATGTCTCCGGCACCCAATAACTTCTCAGCTCCACCTTGATCTAAAATAGTTCGTGAGTCAACTTGTGAAGACACCTGTAAAGCAATTCTTGTTGGTATATTTGCCTTAATTAGTCCAGTAATAACATTAACCGAAGGCCTTTGTGTGGATAAAATCAAATGAATACCAACAGCTCTAGACATTTGTGCCAACCGAACAATAGCACTTTCCAGCTCTCTCGGATATGTCTGCATTATGTCTGCCAATTCATCAATTACAACCACAATATAAGGCAACCTCTCTGCTTCTATCCCTTTCTTTTTCGCTTTTAAATAGATATTTTGATGATAAGATTCAACATTTTGAACTGATTCTGCTTGTAAAATATCATATCTTCTGTCCATTTCTCTAGCTGCCCATTTCAAGGCCAAAATCGTCTGCTTTGGCTGAGTAATAACAGGAGTCAATAAATGGGGGATTTTATTATACAAAGTTAGCTCTACTCTTTTTGGATCCACCATTATAAATTTCAAATCAGCTGGACTGTTTCTATATAATAGGGAATTGATAATAGAGTGAATTGTTACAGACTTTCCTGATCCAGTTGTTCCTGCTACCAATAGATGAGGCATTTTTGCCAAGTTTCCAAACATTGCTTTTCCAGACAAGGCTCGCCCCAAAGCAATAGTTAAAGGTTTTTGCGAACTCTGAAACTTACTATCTGACAATAGGGTAGCCAAGCCAACCGTAGACTTCTCCTTATTCGGCACTTCTATTCCAACTAATGACCTACCAGGAATTGGAGCTTCTATTCTTATAGACTTTGCTGACAAAGCTAAAGCCAATTCATTTTGCAATCCAACAATTCTAGATAATTTAATTCCTTGAGCTGGTTTTAGTGAGTAGCGAGTAACAGTCGGTCCAACTGTAACATCGTCCATCTCTACTGGTATTCCAAATGTCAATAAAGTTTTCTGTATCGTATTCATATTTCCTTTCATGTCTCCAACATTTGGCTTCCCTCTATCCTTCTCTAATAAAGAGAGTGGGGGAGGGACATAGTCTGCGTCCAGCTTCATTGCCTTGCTGACTGCTTTCTCCACCATCTCTGGATCTTTTTTTTCTTTCCTTTTTTTATCTTTAGCCACTTTCGGTTCCACTATCTTATGCTCGTCTTTTTCCTCTTCCTCCACTTCTTCTTCCTCTTCATCTTCTACAACTTCTCGCTCTCTTCTCTTAAAGATTTTCTGAATGAAAGATCCAATTTTTTGGAAAAATGAAATAACCTTCGGCTTGTCTTTTATAATAAATACGAAAGAAACAATCACTATACAAACTAACAACAGCACTCCAACATAAGCACCAAAGAATTTCACGAAAGGGTAGGAGACTAGGTCACCCAACTGTCCGCTTAAAAGTATATTCTCTGATCCCTCTCCCCTGAAACAAATACTAAGGATTCCAAGAAGAGACAAAACAATGAGCAATCCCAAAAAATAGCCGAGCTTAAAAATTTTCGGCTTTCTTCTCCTAATAAAAGATATTCCAATTAGAATAAAAACTACTGGCAATAGATAGTAACTAAGCCCTAACAAAATAGTAAGTTCGTGAAATAAAAACATTCCGGCTTTTCCAGCTTCGTTAAAAATTGCTAGCGACAATAGTAACCCCAAGATAATAAAAACAATTCCCCAGATCAACAATCTTGTGTTTTCTGGGAGTCTTTTTAATCTCAACGGCTCTCTTTTTTTCCTTCTTTTTCTTCTCGCCATATTATGTAATTATAACATAAAGACAGGTGAGTAAAAATGAGCGGGACAAGCCTCACACCTATATTCCTATCCTTTTAAATTGTATAATAATAGCCATGTACTACTTATATATATTAAAAAGTGAAAAAAATGGCTCTTTATACATAGGACAAACCAACAATTTAAAACGCAGGCTTTTTGAGCATAATAACGGAAAGTCAGAATATACCAATAAATATCGGCCCTATACCCTAAAATACTATGAAGCCTATGCAAATGAAGAAGAAGCTATTAAAAGAGAAAGAAGCTTAAAACTAGATGGACGAGCTTTGTCTATTTTGAAAAAAAGAATCTCAAAAAGTCTGCAATAGAAATATTGGTTCGTGGGGGCTTCATCCCCACACCTATATTTCCATCCTTTCGCTTTTTCGTTATTAGCAAATATTTATCTAGTAGAAAGACAATCTCCCAGTCTTGTTCTGAAGAGATTTTATTTAATTACAAAAAGCAATGGAAATATGGGTTCGTGGGGGCTTGCATCAAAAATATTTTAGTATATAATGGACACATAAAAGACACTCAAAACATAACTTTCATTTATAAAGGACAATGGCTTACAATCAAAAGGACACCAAAAGGACAAAGAATAAATCAAAAGGACACTCAAATCCAACTAATTTTCTAGCCTTATTAGACAAGCCTTTTTATGATTTTGCAACTAAAAAGACAGAGAAGATAGTTACAGCTTTATATTATGTGTCCGATTGCATGGAAGAGAATGATCCTATGAGAGAAAAACTTCGTCTTTTAGGGGTAGATTTGTTGTCCTTTATATACTTGTTTTCTTCCTTTGATCAGGATGAAAAACAAGAGAAAATTCAGCTTCCTCTATCTCTTATTTCTGAAATTATCTCACTCTTAAAGGTTGCCTATATGACAGGATTTATTTCAGAAAACAATGCTCTAATTCTACAAGACGAATTACTGAAATTGGCCAATGAATTAAAGGAAGACTTGGATAGTGAAAAGAATTATTTGCTTTCATTGAATACAGAAATGTTCCAAGTCCCACTAACTACTTATTCTCAAGAAAAGAAAAACACAACAAAAGCAATTTCTCTGGTTAAAGATTCTGCAACAAATAATTATTTTTATAAAGGACACAAATTAGATGTGTCCTTTATGAATGATATAAGTCCTTTAGAAAAGAAAGTGTCCGATAGGCCATTAAAGACAGTCAAAAGGACACCAGCCGAGAGAAAAAACCGCCGAGAGAAAATTCTAGAAATAGTTAAGAAAAAGAAGGAAGTTTCTATAAAGGACATTCATTTAGCCTATCCTTCTTGCTCCCAAAAAACAATTCTAAGAGAATTAAAGTTTTTAATTTCTAAAGGACAAATCAAAAAGACAGGAAATAAGAGATGGACAAAGTATCTAGCTTTGTCTTAAAAAAAGACGAAGTTGCCATAAAAATGAGCAATCTTGCCATAAAAATGAGCAGGTTGTTCCTGCTAGCAAGCAGGTACTCCCTCGATCATTTTTATGGCACTACCTCATCTTTTTTATAAATCTTGTTACAACAACTAGTCACCATAAACTCACCCCTTGCCCCA
>CAZTAH010000018.1:0-7635 GCA_964611515.1 uncultured Candidatus Saccharibacteria bacterium
AAGTTTTAATTATTTATATATATAAATAATATCATAAAAAATTAGTACTTGAAATAATATAAAAAAAATAACACAATTAAGATATTAATATATTGTTAAAAATTAATTTTATGAAAGATAGTCATTTTAAAAACAAAGTTTATTCTTTGGTTAAAAAAATACCAAAAGGAAAAATAATGACCTATAAAGAGATTGCTGAAAAAATAGGACACCCAAAAAGCCATAGAGCAGTTGGAAATGTTTTAAATAAAAACACCGATCCAGATATTCCCTGCCACAGAGTAATTAGGTCTGATGGGAAAATAGGAGGATATAACAGGGGAGGGAAAACAAAAGAACAAAAATTAAAAGAAGAAGGCTATCAAGCTTTTATTTAACCATTAAGAAAGCAAAATAGATATGGGCAAAAGGGAGTGAGTTCGTTTTAGCCCTATGGTTAATCCATAAAAATACCCCAAAGATGTTTTGGCCGTATTAGAGCTAGCTCAAGTTGGCTGGGGTACAAGGATTCGAACCTCGATTTACGGGACCAAAACCCGTTGTCCTACCATTAGACGATACCCCAATTATTTTTTATTACAGTATTTTAAGAATGAATTATTTTTCTCCTTTAAAGAATACACCAAAAAGGTAGAAAATTCAACTTTATTTGCGAAAACAAGATTTATATGATAGGTTAGGACTAGGTCGTTATTATTAGTTAACTTTTTTTATTTTACAAATATGGATGAATTAAATAATAACGCTCCGGTTGATGGAGTTGAAGAAGATGTGCAAACTCCAGCAGAAGATCAAGCGGAAGAACAAACACAAGTAGAAGGAGTAGAAGCCCCAACTGTAGAAACAGAAGAAACTCCTACAGTAGAAGAGGAGACTCCTGAAAACCCAGAGATTTAATTAATTTCTTAAAAATAACAAAGAGCTACACTGATAGCTCTTTGTTTGCTTTTAGGGACCCATTTGTTAAAATTAAAGAATAGAAATAATTTTAATAAAAAATGAAAAAAAAGCTCAACTTTAAAATGACAATTAATATAAAAGAAGCCTGGTTGTCCTTTAAGCACAATTTTTGGAGGATAACACTGACTGGCATCATTTTTGGGGTCATATATTTATTAATTCATTACCTGTCTCAGCTTATCAGCACGAAAAAAATCTATATAGGATTAGGAGGGAGTATAGATAAAGGTTTTTTTCTTTCCCCAGTTTTTTATTTTTTTGCCTTACTAGTCTTTCCTATATTGTTTTTTATTTTGACCAGAATTTTACTTGAAATAGTAGACAACAAGGAGAAAATTAAGATTAATAGTGATTTTCTTAAAAGAATATCATTTAGGCTTAAAACCTATTTAAATCTCCTGCTCTCTTTTATTGTTTTGCCAATAATTATAATTATTGGCTTAATTCTTTTTGTGGCTCCTGGTGTTTATCTCACCGGAAGATTGTTTCCTGTATATTATTTGATCATAGATAGAAATTTGAATTTCCATCAAGCACTTAAGGAATCCTGGAAGATAACCAAAGGTATTGGTTGGAAGTTAGTGTGGAGACTATTTCTTTTGGGTTTAATAATGATCTCCCCTTTTATCTTAATGTCAGGAATTACATCTTTACTAGTGAAGCTTTCTATTAAGGGAATTGCTGGACTTTTAATTAACATACTAGGGCTTTTTCTTATTTCTTTCTTATTTTATCTATTTGCGGCCCTGGTTGTTTGCCCTGTGGTCTTACTGATAATGGTTAAACTTTTTAGGAAAATAGAAAATTTTGAGATCAAAGAAAAACCAGACGAAAAAATAGCCCCTAAGTTTTTAGAAAAAAAAGAAAAACCAAACTATTTAGACAACATAATAAAACAATAAGAAATCAAAAAACCACCCCTATGGTGGTTTTTTTATTTTTTTTATTCTTGATCTTGTGGTTTTTCTAAAGACAATGTTTCTATTTCTATGGTCTCTCCTGTGATCCTCGTTATATCTTTATCTATTTTTCTAAATTCATGATTAGACTTATTGAAATGATTAACTACAGTAGAGAGAGCGTTGCCCATACGAAAATGAAAATCTTCATATGTTTTTAGATGATTGCCAAGCTCACCAACTCTCTTAACAATATCTTTGGCGCTCTCTTCTATTTGCATAGCTTTTAATCCTTGCAAAACTGTTTGTAAATAAGCAAGAAAAGAAGTAGGGGAAACAATGATCACCTTGTGTTTGCTTGCTGCTCTTTGGACCAAGTTTTCAGTTTCCTCTGTAATTGCCCCAACTTTATTTATTAGGAGATCATAATAAATAGCTTCATGGGGGATGAACATAAAAGCAAAATCCATAGTGTTTTGATTTGGTTGAATATATTTAGATGTTTCAGCTATTCTGTTTTTTAAATCATTTATAAAAATTTTCTCCAATCTTTCTTTTTCAATTCTATCATTTGTTTCAGAAATACGATTATAGTTTTCAAGAGAGAACTTAGAGTCTATTGGTATTATTTTATCTCTTACAAAGACTGCTGCATCCACAATAGTTCCATCAGGGAAAGAATATTGCATCTGGTAACTTCCGGGAGGCATAACATTTTTTAATAATGTTTCCAGGTAGTACTCACCAAGAACTCCTCTTTGTTTTGGGTTCTTTAAAATGTCTTGAAGATTTTTTAGCTGGTCGGTAAATGAAACAACCTGTTTGTTTGTTTCTTCTAGTCTGGTTATTTTTTCAGTAACTTCTGAAATAATTTTAGAAGTCTCAGTTGTTTGGTATCTCATAGATTCATTTATTTCCTTTTGAGATTGCCCAAGCTTACTGTCTAGTGTTCTGGATATCTCATTCATCTGATTAAGCAATAACTGGAGAGAGGAATCGTCTTTTTTTGCTGGTTCTTTTTTTCGCAAGAGAGTAAATAAAATTAAACCCAGAAGAATAAATAAAATTACAAGAGAAATTATTATTATTGTTTGCATAAGTTTATATTAGCAAATTACTAGTTAAAAGAAATATTGACAATTTACTATAAAGATGCTTTAATGCAGAAAACCCCTAAAAAGAAATATTATGGATAATGCTGTAGTTCTTCTCCTGGTTGTTTTATATATATAACAGTCGGAATGTTGCTTTTTCTTGTTCTTTTTCTTGAAACAAGAAAATGGAAGAGATCTCTTTCTGTGGCTCTAGCCTGGCCCCTAATAGTGGTAATAGGAGGAGCTACCTATATGGTGGTCTCTATTCTGGCCGTTGTTGCTTCACCGTTTATGTGTGCAAGCCATAATGATAGTGATCTTGACCACACTGTTTAGTGTGGTTTTTTTATTGCAACATACCTAAATAGTGCTTTAGGGTATAAATCCAATCTTCTTCAATTTGATCACTGTTTTCTTTTTGAGACAAAAGCCACTCTAAATAATTTCGGTCATTTTCTGCAACCTCTTTTAATTCTTTTCCTTTATATTTACCAAAATTAAAAAATTTAAAAATAACAGGATGTGAAGAAATTTCTATCATTTTTTCCATTGTTTTATCATTTGACTTCTCCGAGTCTTTTATTTTATCAAAGAGTCTTTCAAAAAGTTTTTCTAAAACCAAAACATCTCCTAGGGCATCATGAGCCTTGGCTTCAACTTCTAGATCCAATAAATATCTTAAATATTGTAAATTATATTTTTCTATTTTTCCTTCGGGGTCTAAAAACCTAGCAACTCTTAATGTACAGATAAAATTTTTAGGAAAAATTTCTTCATTCTTTAAAATAGAAATATCAAATGGAGCATTGTGGGCAACTACTACATTTTTTTCATCTTCAAAAAGTTTTTTAACCTTATCATAATCTGAGCTATCTTTGAAGGCAGGTTTTTCTTCGACATCTCTATTGGTTATATGGTGAACAGCTGAAGCATCTGGAGGGATGGGAACAGGAGGTTTGTATAAATTATTAAAAACTTCTCCTTCTTTTTTATAAGCTAATTGACACAAATAATCTTTTTCTGTATTACCAGTTGTCTCTGTGTCAAAGAAAATTATCTTTTTCATACTGATATTTTAGCATTTCAGGGCAACTTAAACAAAGCCCCAAGATATGATATATTTAACATATGGAAAATCCTAAATTCCTGAAACAAAAATATGGAAATACTTGAGCCAGAGAAAGGAGGGTGAGAGCAAATATTAACCACGAAACAACTAATGCATAACATAAAATGAAAATTATTTTAAAATGGATATTAATTTCAGTTTCAGTATTTTTTACCACTAAAATAGTGGCAGGAATAACGGTGGAGCCTATCTGGGTCTCATTAATAATTGGAGCCTGCTTAACAGTATTTGATTTAATAATCAAGCCAATATTAAGAGTTTTGACCTTGCCGCTTAATATTTTAACACTAGGTCTTTTTTCTCTGCTTATTAATAGTGTAGTTCTTTTTTATTTCCTAGGAATGTTCATAGATGGATTTGAAGTCTCTACTCTTTCCGCTGCCTTTATTGGAGCCATTGTTGTCTCGGTCATTAACTGGTTATTGTCTAGGGTCTTTAGAATAGTTGATTAGTTTTAGTTATTTAGATTTTAAAAAATGAAATTATTTAAAAAAAAGAAAGTAGTTGTAACTCACGGAGGAGGTTTTCATTCCGATGATTTATTTGCAGTATCGTCTCTTTTTTTATTACACAAAGGAAGAATAAAGATTAAAAGAATAGATAGGGGGGATTTTAAGACAATAGAAAAGGCAGACTATGTTTGTGATATTGGAGGAATTTATGATGTAGAAAAGAAGAGATTTGATCATCATCAAAAAGGTTCTCCTGTTAGAGAAAATGGTATCCCTTATTCTTCATTTGGTTTAATTTGGAAAGAGTATGGTAAGGAAATATGTCAAAAAATAAATAAAATAAAGATGAGTGAGGAAGAAGCAGAAAAGGTAGCGAGCAGTATAGAAAAAAGAATTGTTATCCCAATTGACGCAGAAGATAATGGAGTTCAAATTTGTAATAATATTTTTGACAACATTGAACCATATACTTTATTTAATTATCTCAAAGTACTGGGCCCTTCTTGGGTGGAAAAAAAGACAAATAAAGACAGAAGCTTCAAGAAGCTAATGAGGCTAGCAGTTAAGGTGTTAAAAAGAGAGATAAAAGTTACTCTGGACGACATTAGGGGAGAAGGAATTATAAAAGAAGCATATGAAGAAAGTGAAGATAAGAAAATAATAATATTAGAAAAAAAACTACCAAGACATTTATACCAGGGAGTTCTCTCTTCTCTTCCTGATCCATTGTTTATTGTTTTGCCAGATTCTGATGATGGTTGGGTGGCAGAAGCAGTAAAAGAAAATCCAACAACCTTAAAAAGCAGAATCCTTTTCCCTGAATCTTGGAGAGGGGAATTAGATAAAAATAAATTGAGGGAGAAGGCAGGAATTGTTGATATTATTTTTTGTCATTTATCTGGTTTCTTAATTGTCAGCTCGAGTAAAGAAGGAGCGCTCAAGGCAGTAGAAAAAACTATTAATAATTAATAATTATAAAATGCTTATAGATGAATTAAAATTTTATGCAGAGGCTGGACGAGGCGGGGACGGAGTAGTTCGCTGGCGGCAGGAAAAATACATAGACAGAGGAGGGCCAAATGGAGGTGACGGAGGAAGAGGTGGAGATATTTATGCTGTGGCTGTTCAGAATATTAGTTTGCTTTCTAGGTATAAGCACAAGAAGGAATTTAAATCAGAAGACGGTAAGGATGGAGAAGGGATGAGCCGAAAAGGAAAGGACGGAAAAGATTTAATTATAGAATTTCCAGTTGGCTCAATCATTACGAATGTAGAGAGTGGCGCATCAGTGTCTTTAGACGAGGAGGGGCAAAAAGAATTGCTTTTGGCTGGAGGAGCCGGAGGTTTTGGAAATGAGAAATTTAAATCATCTGTTAATACCACTCCAAAAACAGCTACTCCTGGAAAAGATGGGGAGAAAGGGAATTTTGAAGTAGAGCTAGAGATTTTTGCTGACATAGGTTTGATTGGTTTACCAAATGCGGGAAAATCTTCTTTGTTAAATTCCATCACTAATGCAAACGCAAAAGTGGATAGTTATCAATTTACAACACTAGACCCTAACTTAGGTGATTTTTACGGGTACACAATAGCGGATATTCCAGGATTAATAGAAGGAGCATCAGAGGGAAAAGGATTAGGTATAAAATTTTTAAAACACATAAGAAGAACTAGGATGTTGGCACATTTAATTTCTCTAGAACCGGTAGCTGAATCTTTTTCAGTTGCTAACCAAAACTTGCTAATTGAAAATTATCAAACAATAAGAGGGGAATTAGAAAAATTTGATCCAACTCTATTGGACAAAAAAGAAGTTATTGTTTTAACTAAAACAGACTTAATAGAAGAAGAGGAGAAAATAGAAAAAATTAAAAATAAATTTAAAAAACTAAACAAATCAATTTTCCTGCTTACTCTTTATGATGATGATTTAATAAAAGAATTGATAGACGGATTGGTTAAATTATTGAGGGAGTAAGTAAAAAATGTTTGGGCGAGTGGCGGAATTGGTAGACGCACTGGCTTCAGGAGCCAGTGAGAGAAATCTCTTGGGAGTTCAAGTCTCCCTTCGCCCACAAATAAATTTCTCAACCAGTGCTTCAAGTACTGGTTTAGCTCAATCGGGTTTCGATTCCTTGGACCAAAATAAAAAACCAGGCACAAGGCCTAGTTTTTTATTTCGGGTCACAAATAATTCCTCGCCGTCGCCTGCCCGCACACCCACTTCTCTTTATTCTTAGAAGTGGGTAGTGGTGGGCTCGAAAATTTTCGCGACCTCATCGAGTCTGATGACTCTCAGAGTCAGAAGACCCGGCTCGGCTATTTCGTCTATCTGCCCGAAATGCTAAGCATTAGCAGGCGGGCTGACGAAATTATGCTAAATCCCCATACCTATATTTCCATCCTTTAGCTTTTTTATTATTAGTAACTATTTATTTAATTAAAAGATAATTACTAAGTTTTATTCTAAAGAAACTTAATTCAATCACAAAAAGCAATGGAAATATGGGTTTGTGGGGATCCGCCTCACAAAAGCGAAAAAGACTGGAGCAGTCCAGTCTTTTTAAACTCACGCTTTTGTGCCCCGTGGAGGGTTCGGTCACTCTCGTGGGTCTCGTTTCTGGTTCGCAAGCTCACCATCACTGTGACCTCACTCCCTTGACCTCCACTCGGTCGCTTCCTTTTTCCTAATTAACATTAGAAAAAAGGGCTTCGCGCGACCTCGGTTCGAACCCTCCAGTATCACTAAAATACTAAAACCCAAATGCTCCGCATCTGGGTTAAAGTATTTTATGTGCCCCGTGGAGGGTTCGGTCACTCTCGTGGGTCTCGTTTCTGGTTCGCAAGCTCACCATCACTGTGACCTCACTCCCTTGACCTCCACTCGGTCGCTTCCTTTTTCCTAATTAACATTAGAAAAAAGGGCTTCGCGCGACCTCGGTTCGAACCCTCCAGTATCACTAAAATACTAAAACCCAAATGCTCCGCATCTGGGTTAAAGTATTTTATGTGCCCCGTGGAGGGTTCGAACCTCCGACCTTCTCCTTAAGAGGGAGCTGCTCTACCGGCTGAGCTAACAGGGCATAATAAATTTTCCAAAC
>CAZTAH010000018.1:7735-10228 GCA_964611515.1 uncultured Candidatus Saccharibacteria bacterium
AACTTAACCTACATCAATCACTTAAGCCTTAGACCTACCAAAACAGCATAACAGGACAATACAAACCTTCCAAACAACTTAACCTACATCAATCACTTAAGCCTTAGACCTACCAAAACAGCATAACAGGGCATAATAAATTTTCCAAACAACTTAACCCACATCAATCACTTAAGCCTTAGACCTACCAAAACAGCATAACAGGGCATTACAAGTTAACAGAACAATATTGTAAATAAAAAATTAACTCATTAATAATATATTATTTTTTCAAACAAAAAACAAGGAGATATTTTTTTAAGTAAGAAAAATATTCACACAGCTCCAAAGGTTTCTCATAAGCAGAACTGTTTCTTTCTTAGGCAGACTATTAAAAAACAACCTAATTGTTTATAATATGAACATGAGAATAGTAAAAGAAAAAGAAGACCTAATGGTTCTTAGAGACGAGGGGATCATTGCTTTTTTAATAGGCCCAGTATTTTTAACTGTAGGAATTGTGTTTATCATCAAAGAAGGGTTCTCGCCAATTGAACCCTCTTCTTGGACTTATTTACTCTTTATTTTTGTGGGAATTTTAATTACAGTTTTATGGAAAACTACCACTATTTCTTTAAATAAAAAAACAGGGAAATTGATTTTTCTAAGCAAGGGGTTGAAGGGAAAAATAAGCAAGGAGTATAATTTAAATGAAATCAAGGAAATAGAGATCCACACAGAATATCTTAAGAATAAGGATAATGAATCTAATGTATCGTATCATTTAATTTTTATTTTTAATAATGGAGAAAGAGTCCCATTGAGCCCAGGAGAAAGAGGCAGCAGGAGATCAATGGGGGTTCAGGTAATACCAGAAGTAGAAATTGGAAAGAAGTTAGCTAAATTTTTAGATGTTCCTTTTCAAGAGAGAAGACTACCAACAGTACAGGAAACATTATCAACTGTTTCCAATGTTATTTTAAATATTTTTAATAAAAACAAAAATGATTAATTTAGAAAAACCAACAAGAGAAGGCAGGGAAGAGAAAGAAAATGAGAGCAGAAAAGAAGAAATTCAAAAACTGGTGGACGCCACAATTAAAATGGATAAAATGAAATTACCCACGATTTTTTGTTTTCCCAGAAGCCTTAAAAGAAAAATAGAAGAGATTAGAGAGTATGGAGAACACGGAGGGTTTAAAGATCAAGAAGAAAGAGAGTTGGTCGCGGAGCACCTTAGGCTAAGCTCACCAAATCGTTTATTTCTCATAGAGGGTGTTATTTGCTTGAATTTTTTAGACGAAACAGAGGTTCTCAGTGAAAAGCATTTGCCTAAAAGGGAACGAGAAACAAGACCCCCATGGGAATGGTCAGTTTAATAAAGTCAACAGACATCTCTCTCCTGTTATTTTTTCTTTTTTTATGCAATTATCCTTATTGGACTTGACTTCTTTTTTTTTATCTATATAATATACCCCACAGTCTGAAATAGACTGCTTTTTGTTTCTTTGACAATTTGAATAGGTAAAAGTAATCACAAGCATAAGCAAAAACCAGCAATGGAATAAGGTATTTTTTCTTTTGTTCCATCTATTTCGTTTATGAAATAAGTTAACTGGTCTAAGCAATAGCGAAGACTAAAATTTATTACATAAACTTTTAAGAAGAGTTTGATCCTAGCTCAGGATGAACGCTGGCGGCGTGGATAAGGCATGCAAGTCGAACGAACTTAATCGACCCGAGATGAGATTATATCAAAGTCAAAGGATGATCAAAGTTAGTGGCAAACGAGGTAGTAATACATAGGAACTTACCCCTAAGTCGTGAACAACTCATCGAAAGATGAGCTAATACACGATGGTCCCCGTGAGACAGGAGTATCTAAGTTAAAGATATTAAACTTGGATATTGTTGTCTCCCGGGGTAAAGATTTATCGCTTAGGGAAAGGCCTGTGAAGTATCAGCTAGTTGGTAGTGTAATGGACTACCAAGGCTATGACGCTTAGGGGAGCTGAGAGGCTGACCCCCACCGATGGGACTGAGACACGGCCCATACACCTACGGGTGGCTGCAGTCGAGAATCTTCCGCAATGGACGAAAGTCTGACGGAGCGACGCCGCGTGATTGAAGAAGCAATTCGTTGTGTAAAAATCTTTTATGAGGGAAGAAGTTTATTGACGGTACCTCATGAATAAGGGGCTCCTAATCTCGTGCCAGCAGGAGCGGTAATACGAGAGCCCCGAGCGTTATCCGGAATTATTGGGCGTAAAGGGTGCGCAGGCGGTGATGTTGGTCGTTTGTTAAATCTCTGGGCTTAACCTAGAGACCGCGAGCGAAACGGCATCACTAGAGATTGTGGGGGGTATGGGGAACTCATGGTGTAGGGGTGAAATCCGTTGATATCATGGGGAACACCAAAAGCGAAGGCACCATACTAACACATTTCTGACGCTCAGGCACGAAAGCGTGGGTAGCGAATGGGATTAGATACCCCAGTAGTCCACGCCCTAAACG
>CAZTAH010000019.1:0-9876 GCA_964611515.1 uncultured Candidatus Saccharibacteria bacterium
AGGAGTGTAGATATTGATGTGCGAGCAGGCCCCCAACAGCTAATAATCTATTAGGAGTGTAGATATTGGTGTAGGGACAGGCCCCCAACAGCTAATAATCTATCAGGTGTGTAGATATTGGTGTGGGGACAAGCCCCCAACAGCTAATAATCTATCAGGTGTGTAGATATTGGTGTGGGGACAAGCCCCCAACAGCTAATAATCTATCAGGTGTGGAGATATTGGTGGTGCGAGCTTGCCCACCACTACCCACTTCTAAGAACAAAGAGAAGTGGGTGTGCGGACAGGCCCCGCGTAGCCTTGGCGAAGTGGGAAGTATAGAATAAGTGTTATATCATAAGGATAATTTTAGAAAAAAGGTTTAGAAAATTTTAAATCTAAAAATCAAAAATAACCCTTATTTTATAAGGATCTATTTATACTCAAAGTGCACGATCGTGTAAGTTGAGTATAGAATAATTATTGTATTATAAGGGTTAAAATAAGCTCGCGAAAACAAAACGAACCTACACACAGGACGGTCCTGTGTAGGGGTGAAAAAGAGCATACACAGGACGGTCCTGTGTATGCGGGTTTAGTTAAGAAAAGTTTTTCTGTGCAAAGGACTAATCCCAAATTTTTCTATCGCCTCATAGTGTTTTTTTGTTCCATATCCTACATTTGTTTCAAAGTGGTATTCTGGATATTTTTCACTAAATTTTTTCATTAAATTATCTCTAGTAACTTTCGCCACTATAGAAGCCAAGGATATTATTGGTTCATTTTCATCTCCCCTAACTATTGTTTTCTGGTGCAGATATCTCTCATCTGCTTTTAATCTTCCGTCTAAAAGAATTAAAATTTCTTCAGCTTTTTTGTCTTTATTTATTTTTTTGAGAGAACTATTTACTGCTCGTTTTAATGATCTTTCTATTCCGCATCGGTCTATGGTTGTATTTGAGACAGAAAAAATAGCAAAATCACACTCACCTTCTTCTCTTTTTTTGTTTAAATAATTAAGCCATTCTTCTCTTTGTTTTTGATTTAATTTTTTAGAATCCTTAATAGGTAAATTATTTTCTTTTTGAAATTTATTTATTAATCTTTTTTGATCAGAAAACGAAAGTAAAAAAGCACAAACAGTTACCGGTCCTGCTATTGGGCCCCTTCCTACTTCATCTACCCCTACTGCATATTTAAATTTCTTCATAGTCTTTATTATATAACATTATCTTTTTATGAAAAATAAGAGAACAAAATAATATTTTAGTCTAGATCCTTTACTTTTTTTTATTTGCTATAATTAAAAAATGGAAGAACTAAATTCTAATTTTATACATCTACATACTCACTCTCACTATTCCCTTTTGGATGGTCTTTCTAAGGTTCCTGATTTAGTAAAAACAGCAAAGGATAAAAGGATGAGCGCAATAGCTTTAACTGATCACGGAAACATGTATGGAGCAATTGAGTTTTACAAAGAGTGCAAAAAGGTTGGAATAAAACCCATAATCGGAGTTGAGGCATACATTGCTTTTAGGACAAGAAAAGACAAAGAGCCTGGTGTAGACAATAAAAGATATCACTTAACCCTGCTGGCTAAAAATAGACAAGGATATAAAAATTTAATGAAATTGGTTTCACTCTCTAATCTTGAAGGTTATTACTACAAGCCAAGGATAGATAAGGAAATATTAAAAAAACATAACGAGGGTATTATTTGCCTCTCCGGCTGTATGGGGAGCGAATTATCTCAAGCTGTCTTTAGTGATAATTTAGAGTTAGCAGAAAACTTAATCAAGCAATATCAAGAAATCTTTGGAAAAGAAAACTACTTCTTAGAAGTTCATTCTCATTCTTTGATTGAAGGAGATAAAAAAATAAGGAGTGGTATTTTAGATTTGGGTAAAAAATTTAATATCCCTGTTGTTGCCGGACATGACTCTCACTACTTAAATGAAGAAGATGACATAGCCCATAATACCCTCTTGGCAGTAAATACTGGAATCTCAGACACAAAAGAAGGGACTCGTTTAGAGTTTTCAGGAGATAATTTTTCTCTAATTGGAGAAGAGGAAGCGTTGGAATTATTCAAAGACTGTCCTGAGGCTGTAAAAAATACTAAAATGGTGGCTGATCTCTGTGAAGATTATGACTTAGAATTAGGGAAAGCTTTTTTTCCTAATTTTCCAATAGATCCTGGTAAAACAGCAGATGGTTTACTTAAAGAACTAGCCTATGCCGGTTTTGAGTTTAGGGAACTTAAAAAAACTAAAGAATACACAGACAGGCTGGATTATGAATTAGAAATAATTCAGCAAAAAAAATATTCTACTTATTTCTTAGTCGTTGAAGACCTTCTTCGTTTTGCTAGAGAGAATAAAATATATACAAATATTAGAGGATCAGTAGCTGGATCCTTGACTACTTATCTTCTGGGGATCACTAACATAGACCCCATTGTTTACAAGCTTCCTTTTGAAAGATTTTTAAACCCAGAAAGGCCTTCTCTTCCTGATATTGATATGGACTATGCAGATAATAGGAGGGATGAAGTTATTACTTATGCAAAAAACAAGTACGGTGAGGATAAAGTAGCTCAAATAGGAACCTTTGGAACAATGATGGCTAAGGGGTCTATAAGAGATGTGGCACGAGCGCTTGGTTATCCTTATGCAATTGGAGATAAAATCTCTTCCATGGTTCCTCTTGGTTCTCAAGGAGCACCTATGACTATTAAACTAGCGATGAAATTAGTTCCTGAGTTAAAAAAAGAATATGAAAACAACGCTGACTCTAAAAAAATCATAGACCTAGCAATGAAACTAGAAGGGTCTGTTAGACACATTTCTGTTCATGCTGCTGGGGTTGTTATAGCGCCAACTTCACTAGAAGATTTTACTCCTATTCAATATGACCCCAAAGGGGGAAACATTATTACTCAGTATGATATGTATAGCATAGAAGATGCAGGATTGCCTAAATTTGACTTCTTGGGGGTAAGAAATTTAGCCATTCTAGCCCTAGCGGTTAGGCTAGTTAGAAAAACCCAACATAAAGAGATTGACATATCTAAGGTGCCACTAGACGACAAAAAAACATTTGAACTCCTTTCTAAGGGAGAAACAATTGGTCTTTTTCAGCTTAATGGTTCAGGAATGATTCATTATCTAAAAGAATTAAAACCAACTAGTATTCATGATCTTAACATAATGGTTGCTCTTTATCGCCCTGGCCCCATGGACAACATTAATGAATATATAGCTAGAAAACATAACAGGAAGCCGATAACTTTTATGCACCCAAAAATGAAGGAATTCCTGGACACAACACTCGGAGTTCTTGTTTATCAAGATGATCTCTTGATGACAGCAATAGAGGTAGCTGGCTACTCTTGGGGAGAAGTAGATAAATTTAGAAAAGCAGTAGGAAAGAAAATACCAGCCGAAATGGCTAAACAGCACATTAAATTCGTAGAAGGGTGTCAAAGTCATGGAGGTTTAACTAAAAAGGAGGCAGAAGATATCTGGAAATTATTTGAGCCGTTTCAGGGTTATGGATTTAATAAGGCTCATGCTGCTAGTTACGGCTTGGTGGCATATCAGACTGCTTATATGAAAGCTAATTTTCCTGTTGAGTATATGACGGCCATTTTAACCTCAGAATCAGGGGATATAGAAAAAGTTGCTGAAATTGTTCGGGAGTGTAGAAGAATGGGTATTAATGTTTTACCACCTAATATAAATCAAAGTTTTGGAGATTTTACTGTTATAGATAGCTCTGAAGATAAAAAGGAAATTAGATTTGGATTATATACAATTAAAAACCTGGGGAGAGATATTGCTGATGCCATAATAGAGGAGAGAAAAAAGGGAGGAGAGTATAAATCTTTGGCTGATTTTTTTGAAAGAATTGATCACAAGAACTTAAATAAAAAATCAGTTGAGGCCCTAGCTAAGTCTGGAGCATTTGATCAGTTGTCAGAAAGAAATATGATTATTAAAAACCTAGAAACATTACTGTCTTACAATAAGGAAACAAAAAATCCAGCAAATCAGGATTCTCTTTTTGGAGAAATAGGAGGAATAGAAGCAACATTGTCTCTAGAGCCAGTTGAGCCAATTAATAAAAGGGAAAAATTGGCTTGGGAAAAAGAATTGCTTGGTTTATACATATCAGGCCATCCGCTTGATGAGTATAAGGAAAAAATAAAAGAACATGGAACTTTGATCAAAGATATTCGCTCTAAAGGAAGGGCTGGAGAAATTGTTACAGTAGCTGCAGTCATAGATGAAATAAAAACATTTAATACAAAAAATAATACTGTAATGTCTTTTGTTAAAATATCTGACTGTTCTGGATACTTAGAAGCTGTTGTCTTTAACAGAACCTATGAAAACTATAGAGATATATTAGAAGTAAACAATGTAATAGCACTTAAAGGAAAAGTCTCTATAAGAAATGGAGAAAGAAGCATAGTTATTGATGCGCTGAAGACAATATAAAAATCAAAAACACCCCGAGTGGGGTGTTTTTGATTTTATTTATTCAATTAATGGAGCTATTGTGTCCATTATTTTAATTACTTGTTTTGAGTATCCCGGAACAATAGAATCAGGATTGTATGTCTTTAAGATTTCCTCTGTGGTCATATCTTCTCTATAAGCTTTGGCATTTTTATTGTTACCACTTATAGTTTTAGATATATATTCAATCGACTCTTCCACAGAATCAAATCCTCTTTTACAAGAATGCCAACCGAAACTATTATTAGGAGCTTTTGCGTTAGTGCATGCAAACTTGCCCCCCGTTGACTCCCTCATAGCTATAGCTGGAAGCAATCTCCAGTCCAAGCTATTTTTTTCTGCCTCTTTCACAAATTTTAATCCATAACCTGAAAGAGGAGCGCCTTTTGAAGCAAAATAATTATCTATCACTTCGGCCTTTTCTATACGAGATTCATCTTCTTGTGTTGTTATCACAGAACTTTCACTCGATATTTGTTTAGTATCTACAGCGGAGTCTTCCAGTGTTGTGCTGTCTATCACTAAAGGTGAAGACAAAGCTATGACTGGAACTAAAACAAAAGACTGTAGTACTTTTAATATCTTTTGTGTGTCCATAGTCGGCGGTTTCGCTCCGCCAAACGCCATCTTAAGATGGTTCTAGTTTTAATCTAAAAACAAAATGATTAAAACTAAAAATCCCTATACTACTATGAAATGATAGTAATAATTGGGACACTTAAAAAATAACACAATTATAAAAATAAGTCAATAGAAAAAATTCAGGGTAGAAAAAATTGAAATAAAAAAACCCTTGTTTTATAAGGTTTTTTTACTGACTAACTCTTGACAAGAGCTTGTTTTATGATGTGTAATAAGCTTATTTTATAAGGTTTTTTTCTATTTTTGACAAAACTATTTTTTGTGGTGTAATAAGCCTTATAAAACAAGCTTTTCTCTTAAAAAGGATAAAATTCTTTAATTTAATCTATTCGTTTTTTCCACAGCAATGCTTGTATTTTTTACCTGATCCACAAGGGCATAGCTCATTTCTACCTACTTTTCTTTCTGTTTTTCTTATAGTTCCTAGTGTGCTCCCCCCTTCTGAAGAACTTAATATTAATTCAGGCTTAGATTCCACCCTGTCTTCTTCATCGCTATGCTCTCTTTCTCTGCTTTCTACATTTATTGTGCTTATTAATGATGCTACTTTTTCAATAAAACTAAATTCCATTTCTCTAAATAGCCTTAGCCCTTCTTTTTTATATTCCACTAGCGGTTCTCTTTGTCCGTATGCTCTAAGATTAACTGAACTTCTGGTGTACTCCATAGTCTCAAGATGATCCACCCACAATAAATCAGTAGTATATAGAGCTATCCTTCTAATTGTCTCAAAGAAGATACCGTCTCCTAATGCTAGTCTTTTTTGCATTATCACTTCTTCCATTTCTGGTTTTTCGACTACTATGGATTCTAAAAATTTCTCTAATTCCTTATGGTCTCCCCCTAGCATCACTTTCCTTCTTTCATAAACTGTCTTTCTCTGGTGACTTAGAACATTATCGTATTCTAAAGTATGCTTTCTTGAGTCAAAGTGAAGACCTTCTATTTTAGCCTGAGCCCCCTCCAGTGCATTTGATATAAAACGATTCTCTATTGGCTCATCTTCAGGCACTCCCATTTTGCCCATCATATTTTTTATTCTGTCAGACCCAAAGACTCTCATTAAGTCATCTTCCATTGAAACATAAAATTGACTAGCACCCGGATCTCCTTGACGACCTGCTCGCCCTCTTAATTGATTATCTATTCGTCTAGCCTCATGTCTTTCTGTTCCTATGACAAACAACCCTCCAAGCTCTTTTACTTTTTCATATTTTTCTTTAGTGAACGGAGACCCTCCTAGTTTAATATCTACCCCTCTCCCTGCCATATTTGTAGCCACTGTAACTGACCCTAAACTTCCTGCATTGGATATTATTTCTCCTTCCCTTTCATGATTCTTGGCATTAAGAACAGTGTGAGAAATTCCGGCTTGAGTTAAGTAGGCAGACAAAAGTTCGTTTTTCTCAATGGAAACTGTTCCCAATAGAACAGGTTGTCCTTTTTTATTTAACTCCCTAACCTTATTTGCTACTGCCATTAGCTTACCTTTCTCGGATTGAAATATTAAATCAGTATAGTCTTTTCTTGTCATAGGCTTATTCGTTGGAACAACAACTACATCTAAGCCATATACTTTTAGAAATTCTTCTTTTGATGTCTCAGCGGTTCCCGTCATTCCTGATAACTTTTTATAGAATTTAAAGTAATTCTGATAAGTAATAGAAGCTACAGCTCTAGTTTCTTTTTCTATTTTCACTCCTTCTTTTGCTTCTATTGCTTGATGGATACCATCACTAAACCTTCTCCCTGGTTGCATTCTCCCTGTAAATGGATCTACAATTATCACCTCTCCGTCTTTGACTACATACTCCTTGTCTCTTTCAAAAATAGACCTCGCTTTAACAGCAGTCTCTAGATGATGAACATATTTTATTCCTTTCTCTGTGTAAATATCAGATATGCCCAAAAGAGATTCGGCTAAAGTTATTCCTTGATCTGTCAGAGAAATTGCTCTCATTTTCTCATCTACAGTATAATCTTCTTCTGGTTTTAATTGTTTGGCTATTTTAGCAAAAGTATAATAAAGATCCTCACTTTCTTCTGCTGGAGAAGAAATAATTAGGGGAGTTCTTGATTCATCTATTAAAATAGAATCCACCTCGTCAACAATTACATAGAAGTGTTCTCTCTGAACTAAATCATTTATATTTCTAGCTAAATTATCTCTTAAATAATCAAACCCAAATTCATTGTTTGTTCCATAGACTATATCACAGGCATAAGCTTCTTTTCTTGTACAAGGTTTTAGAAATTCATATTGAACCTTAAATGAACCTGTGTCACTATCGTCCCCTTCGTTCTTATGAGTAGCATCATAGGTAAAAGAGGTAAATTGGGAATTAATTACTCCAACACTAATTCCTAGCATTGAAAATAATTCCCCCATCCAAACAGCATCCCTACGAGAAAGATAGTCATTAACAGTTACTACATGAACCCCTTTTCCATATAAAGCATTTAAGTAGGCAGGGAGAGTGGCAACTAGGGTTTTACCTTCTCCTGTTCTCATTTCTGTCACCTTTCCTTTATGCAAGGCTATTCCTCCTATCAACTGAACATCATAGTGTCGCTCCCCTCTAGTCCTAACAGAAGCCTCTCTTACTAAAGCAAAAGCTTCTGGTAAAATATTATCAATGTCTTCTCCCTCCGATAGTTTCTTTTTAAACTCTTCTGTTTTTAACCTAAAATCAGAATCTTCTAATTTTTTAACCTCTTCTTCTAGATTATTTATTTTCTGGACTAGTGGTTTCCATTTTTTTATCAATCTATCACTCTCTGTTCCTATTATTTTTTCTATTATATTCATATCCCATTGACTTGCTGTTTTAATTTAATAAATATGCTAATTATCATTGTAACATAAAAAGAAAACCCCTGATAGAGAGGGGTTTCTTTTTGTTTGGGGTCTGAAAAATTATTTCTTTTTTGCTGGTTTTTTGGCTGTTGCTTTTTTTACTGTTTTTTTAACAGGTTTTTTGGCTACAGCTTTCTTTGCGGGCTTCTTAGCTGTGGTTTTCTTTACAGGCTTCTTGGCTGTGGTTTTCTTGACTGGTTTTTTTGTAGTTTTTTTTGCGGGCTTCTTAGCTACTTTTTTAACAACCTTTTTTGCTGTTTTTTTAACAGGTTTTTTGGCTGTCTTCTTAGCTTTTTTTACTGCCATATTTTCTAAAAAATTATTTTTAAAGTTTTGTGTAACTTACGACCTCATAAAAAATTTTATGAAAAACGATTACACTTACCTTTACATTATCTTACACCTCTAACCTAATCGCAAGATTTTTTTATTAAAAATGTGGATAACTTTTTTAATTTTTTGAAAAATAATTTTTTGAAAATAAAAATATTTGTAAAAAAAAAATAAAAGACACTTTAAAAAGTGTCTTTTATTTTTCTTGCCTCAATAAGCCGAATTCTGTTCCACATGAGATAATAAATTTTAATATTTATTTTAATTTTTTATTAAAATCTATTATCTCATGTGGCGATAGATATTTATCTAGCCCCTCAATTGCTTTCGGGGTCAAGCGATTCCTCCCCACACCCATATCATCATTGCTTCTTAATTCTTATTTTAGAAATATTTATCTAGATTAAAAAATTAATGATTGGTTTTATTTTGAATCTTCTTCTATTTAGTTGTAAAAAAGCAATGGAAACATGGGTGTGGGGATACGATCTTGCACACCCGTAAGGATTTAGCCGTTTCACCAAACCATTTGCTTGCAAATGGTCGTGCGAACAAAATGCTTTTGCATTTTGTTTTAGCACCTTATGTCACCATAAGTCTTATCCTATTTTAAAAAAATAGGATAGATTTTCCTTTTCAGAAAAATCCGTCTCTGCTCGCACCTCTAGTGTTACCACTGGTGGGTATTACCCCCTGATTTTCTTTTTAAAGAAATCGGACCCTTTACTTCCTTGGTAAAAATAATTTACGAAGCAAGTAGATTGGGTACTACGGTTCTAGTTAAAATCAACTAGTGTGTGTTCGGACTTTCCTCTGTATGAAGTAGACAAATACTATTTCATACAGCATCTATCTTTTAGCAAGTGATAAAATAATAACAAAGAATTTAAGACTTGTCAACAGCCTATTCTTTTTTGAATTGACTTTCGTTCTAATCTCTGCTAGAATGATTGGAGTGAGTTTAAAGCTCTAACTGTCAGTTACAAATTATAGTTCTGACAACAATTGCGAACACAAGCCCCGACCTCGGTCGGGTTTTGTGTTTTAGCACAGAGGCTCTTTTCCACTTGGATAAATTAAATTAAACTGCTATTATAATCAATGCAGTCGTTGTGTGTTTCAGCCAGCGGCTGCACTCACATCGCAATTGTATGTTGGAGCCTAGCACCCGCTGGCTTAAGCACACAATAGTAAAACAAAAAATCTCACATTATGTGAGATTTTTTGTTTTGTTTTTTTGTTTTTGAATAGGTTTTAAATATTCTTTCTTTTGTTCCATCTATGGGTCTTTCCCTCCGAGTGTCACACACATTTTGTGTGATCAACTCTCATGTCATCATATTTTAATGTCTATGCTATGAACAGACAATTATATGCTCAATTGAGGCATATAATATCGCCTAGCCTATAATCTAAAAAGAAAATAGGTTTTTTATTCATCTTTAAAAAAAGATGAACGGTTTCAAATTGAATTATTCCACGAGCAGCTTCCGCTACCCGTGCCTTGTTACGACTTATTCCCTGTCACCGAGCTTACTG
>CAZTAH010000020.1:0-9278 GCA_964611515.1 uncultured Candidatus Saccharibacteria bacterium
TTGTTTATTGAGTTTCTAGCTCCTAATGATAAAAAAAGCTGATATAGCGCCGAAATGGTGAGCCTTTGATGACAAAAAACTCACCATTTAACCAAATTATCAGCAAAAGTTAGGAGTATATGCAATTAATAGATTATATATATAAATTAATAACAATTATATGAAAATAGAATGTTCAATAGATAAAATTAAAAAAGCATTAAGTTCAGTTGATAGAGTTACTGGTAAAAACTTAACTTTACCTGTTTTAAGTTCAATTCTTTGGGTAGCAGAAAATAATAACCTAAAACTAAGAGCAACTAATTTAAACTTAGGAGTGGAGATAAGTATTCCAGCTAAAATAGAAAAAAAAGGAACAATTGCTGTTAAAGGGGATATTTTATCATCTTTGTTTTCTAATATTCAAGATGATCATAGTGTTAAATTTGAATTAATAGAAAACAATCTATCTATTAAAACAAAAAGAAATTCTATTTTACTAAAAAGTATTCCGTCTGATGATTTTCCAACAATACCCATAATTAAAGGAGAAGAAATTATTATACCTAATAATAAATTTATTGATGGTATAAAATCTGTTTATTATAGTTCAGCTATATCTGAGATAAAACCAGAAATTGGCAGTGTTTACATTTATCCAGAAGATGACATGTTGGTCTTTGTAGCAACTGATTCTTTTAGACTGGCTGAGAAAAAAGTAAGAATTAAACAAAAATTATCTTTTAATGGTATTTTAATCCCATTTAAAAACATAATTGAAATTATAAAAATCCTTGATGGTATTAATGATGATTTAAAAATCACTATTCAAAAAAATCAAATATCATTTTCTTTAAACAATATATACTTAACATCTAGAATTATAGATGGTAGTTTTCCTGACTATAAACAAATTATTCCAAAAATACCAACAACTAAAATCATTGTCTTGAAACAAGATTTATTATCATCCTTAAGAGTTTCTAATATATTTTCAGATAAATTTAATCAAATTACTTTAAATATTAATCCAAAAAAGAAGATATTTGAAATAGAGTCCAGGAATAGTGATATTGGTGAAAATAAATCTTTAATAGAAGGAGCTTTATCTGGAGAAGATGTTTCTGCTAATTTTAACTATAAATATGTTTTAGATTGTTTTCAATCAATAGATAATGATAGTTTAAGTTTGGAATTAAGTGGAAACAACAAAGCCATGATAATAAAAGGAATAGGAGACCCATCTTTTCTTTATTTAGTAATGCCAATGAATAGATAATATGGATTATAATCATATAACTATTTTTTTTGAAAAATTTAAAAAAATAATTAATGATAAAAAAGAAATAGAAGAAGTTATAATAAAATCTATTTCAAAATCAATTTCTTTTCCAATAGAAAATAATTTTATAAAAATAAACAAGGGTAGGGTTTTTATAAAAACATCCCCTTTATTAAAAAATGAAATATTAATCCATAAGGACAAAATACTAGAAAATATAAAAAAAGAACTACCACCAAATCATAATATCATTGATATAAAATAATATTATTTTACTTTAAAAGGAAATATCTCTTCTGATATATTTCCAATATTATCAATGATAATAATTTTCATAAAATTATTATTTTCTATATCCGGGATATCTAATGGTTTAAACCCAAAAGAAAAAGGTTTGTTTTTAAGAAATGTTAAATATGTATTATTTATAAAAACATCTATTTTTTTTACAAAATCTTCATTCTCTAATTCTATCTCTATTTCTATAAGATCATTCTTATTATATTCTTTATTTTTTAATCCAATTATTTCAAAAACAGGAAGAGATTCATAAGTATGAACATCATCATATTCGGATGGTATTTCTGGTAAAACAGGGAAGTTGTTTTTGTTCTCTTCCCACCATTTATTAACCCCAAATTCCCAATTATTATAAAGAGGATCTTTTGCTTCATCTTCTTTTTGATTGAAAATATCTTTTTTATCTATCCAGTGTAAGATAGTATGAACATCATAATCAAAAACTTCTTTTTTTGTTTCTTCTGGTGTAAACTCAGTGGCTAATTTATTTGAAATAGTATCTATTGTGTAAGTTTTACCATTTTGCCACACACCTCTTAAGAAAGGAGGAACAAGTTGATTATTGGGCTCAGGTTTCTCAAATCTTTCAACTGGTTTTCCTTTTACTGCCTCCAGCATAATTGCATTCCAAATAGGACCAGCCATAGCTACTCCGCCTTTTTTCATAGGAACATTATCATTATTTCCAACCCATACCCCAACAGCAACATTTGGGGTATATCCAATTGTCCAAGCGTCTTTATTATCATTTGTTGTTCCTGTTTTTGCTGCTGAATCAATCCCTCCTATTTTTAACAAAGAATATGCACCAAAAGCGGGGGTTCTTGCCTCATTATCAGATAATATACTGGAAACCACCCTAGTTGTATTAGAGCTTAAAACTCTATGTGGGTTTGATTTAAACTCCTCTAAGAGATTATCTTTTTTATCATATATTTCTAAAATAGAAATGGGATCATTTCTAATTCCTTCATTAGCAAAAACACCATAAACAGAAGTCATGTCTAAAAGAGTTGTTTCCCCACCACCAATAACCAAAGATAATCCATATAAATTAGGATCATTTTTTAAAGTGGTAATACCTAAATTTTGTGCCATTTTAATAGAGTCAGAAACACCAACTAAGTGCAATAACTTAACAGCAATTATGTTTATAGATTGAGCCAGGGCATTTCTAAGATTAACAGGACCAATAAAAACAAAATTCCAATTATTTGGATGATAACAACTATCTTTATTATCAAAACCACCTGGGTTACAGGATGAATTAAACTCTGTTCTTACATCAAATAAAACAGTTTCATCAGTGTACCCTTTCTCAAAAGCCAAAGCATAAACAATTGGCTTAAAAGATGAACCAGGTTGCCTAGGAGCGGTAACTACATTAAAATTACCATCTATTTCAGTTGTGTTAAAATAGTCTTTTGAACCAACCATTGCCAATATCTCTCCGTTTTTAGGGTCAATAACAACAGCTGCTGCATTTTTTCCACCCCAATTAATCTCATTTTCTTTTGATTTTTCAAAAACAATTTTTTCCACCCTTTCTTGCAAATCATAATCTAAAGAGGTTATTATTTTTAAACCTCCCTCCTCTAATGTATTTTTTCCATATTTTTTATCTAAATAATCTTTAATATAAAAAACAAAATGAGGAGCAAGTATTCCTCCTTTTTGCTGAGGAAGAAAAACAACCTCTTCTTCTCTTGCTTTTTTATGCTCTTCTTTATTTATTAAACCAACTTCTAGCATTCTTGATAAAACTAGATTTTTTCTGTTTTCTAATTTATCAATATTTTTACCATAAGGGGAGTAGTATGTTGGACCATTTGGTATTGCGGCCATGTAAGCAGACTCTGCTAAGCTTAAATCTATAGGGTCTTTACCAAAAAACAAATTAGATGCTTCTTTTACACCATAAATATTTCCCCCATAAGGAGCTTCGTTTAAATATAGAGCCAATATTTCATTTTTAGACATAGATTGCTCTAGTTTGAAAGAGAGCATCCACTCTTTTATTTTTCTAGCCAAAGAAACCTCAGATGTTAAGATTGTGTTTTTTATCACTTGTTGAGTAATAGTTGATCCTCCTTGTATTTTTCTACCAGTTAATTTTGCCCAAACTGTTGCTCTTAAAATGGAACTTAGTCTAATTCCTTTGTGGTTATAAAACTCAGAGTCCTCTATTGCCACAGTTGCTTTAATTAAGTTTTCCCCAATTTCCTCAAAAGGAATAATTGTCCTTTTTATATCACGATGAACATCATATAGTAAAACCTCCCCAGTTCTGTCATATATCTTTGTAGAGCTTTCCACCTTTCTTTCATTAAACTGTTTAAAGTCAGGAATTTTTAAATTACTTAACCATATTATAAAAAAACCAGAAATAATAAAGAAAAGACCAAAAAGGAAAACAACAGCATACCAAAACCAAGACTTTTTTCTTTTTTTCTTAATACTATTCATACTCTAAATAATATCACAAATATAATCGTTACAAAGTCTTTTTAGTGTGTTAATATATTATTATATGAAAAAAGTTAATTCAGACTTATTAAACAGAGGTATTTCTGCTATATATCCCTCCAAGGAGTTTTTGGAAGAAAAATTAAAAAAGGGAGAAAAAATAACTCTTTATTTAGGGATAGATCCAACTGGACCAAGTTTGCACTTGGGGCATTTAATTCCAATAAAAAAATTAGCAGAATTTCAAAAAGCTGGACACCAAATAATTATTTTATTTGGAGATTTTACTGCTACAATCGGTGATCCATCAGACAAAGAAAGCACCAGACAACCATTAACCAGAAAACAGGTTTTACAAAATCATAAAGATTATAAAGAGCAAATATCAACAATTCTTTCTTTTAAAGGAAAAAACAAAGCTAAAATTAAATATAATTCTAAGTGGCTGAGAAAACTAAGTTTTGAAAAAATAATTTCACTAGCTTCCAATATGACAGTTCAACAAATGATAGAAAGAGATATGTTTAAAAAAAGAATAGAAGGCGGCAAGCCTATTTTCATGCACGAGTTTTTTTACCCCCTTATGCAAGCTTTTGACTCTGTGGCAATGAATGTAGACGGAGAGATAGGAGGAACAGATCAAACATTTAATATGCTTTGTGGAAGAGATTTAATGAAGACACTTAGTGGTAAAGAAAAATTTGTTATCACCACAAGGTTGTTAGAAGATAATCATGGACAAAAAATGGGTAAAACTGAAAAAAACATGGTATCTTTATCTGATAACCCCGAAGAAATGTATGGAAAGATAATGAGCTGGACAGACGGCCTAATTATTCCAGGTTTTGAGTTGTGCACCAATGTTCCCATTGATAAAATAAGAGAATTTTCAGAACAATTAAAGGATGAAAAAACAAATCCAAGAGACTTAAAAATGAACCTGGCAAAGGAAATTGTCAGTTTGGTTTATGGAGAAAACAAAGCAAGGAATGCAGAAGATAACTTTATTAATGTTTTTCAAAACAAAGAAAAACCAGAAAACATTGAAATTGTTAATGCAAAGAAAGATGAGTTATTGGTAAATATTCTATTAGAAAAAAAATTAATCAAATCTAAGAATGAGTTTAGGAGACTAATTAGTTCGGGGTCAATTAATATTATTAGTCCAAAAGAAAAACAAATACTTTCTATGGAGGAGAAAGTAGAAAACTCTGTTTATCGCATAGGAAAGAAAAGATTTATAGAAATAAAAACAAGGGATTAAAAAAACCTAGGCGAACCTAGGTTTTTTTAATTAATAGTCTTCCTCCTCAGAGAAATCACCCTCCCACTCATCATCTTCATAAGAGTCTAACTCCTCCTCTTCTTCATCAGAGTCAAGATCTTTTTCTAGATCATCAAACTCTTCATCGGAGTCACTCATATCTTTAAATTCGTCATTCATATGCTTGATTTTTTTAACTTATAATAGAACAACAAACTATTTGTATCAAAATATAAATATATTGGCAATACCCCTACTTGTGGATAAATAAATCCTTAAAAAACAATAATAAATTAGATATTTTTATGATTAGCAAAGAAGGTTAACCCCACAGCAATAGCATCAATTTCGTCATCAGAATTTATTTTTTTGTCAATTTTAATTAACCTCGGGACCATGTCCATCACCATTTTTTTATCTGCTTTTCCATAACCAGTAACAGCTAGTTTTATTTGAGGGGGAGTAAATTCAAATATTTTTAAATCATACAAACTGGCACAATAAATAATAACACCTCTTGCTTCAGATACTGTCATTGCTGTTTTATGATTAACAGAAAAATATAGTTTCTCAATGGCCAAGAACTCGGGGTTATATTCTTTTATAATCCTACTAATCTCTGTTCCCACTTCTCTTAAGCGGGCAGAAAAATCTTGACTCTTTTTTGTTTCAAAGCATTTTGAAAAAACCAAGCTTTCTTTTTCTTTTTTTTCTAAAACAGCGATCCCAAGTCTTTCATAACCAGGATCAATAGCTAAAACTCTAGTTTTTTTCATACCCCAAATGCTGGTATCCTTTTTTAGTAACAACTCTACCCCTGCTTGTTCTCTCTATTAAGCCGAGTTGAATCAAATATGGTTCAATTACTTCTTCTATTGTCGCTTCTTCTTCTCCTGTGGCCGCAGAAATTGTTTTCAGTCCAACGGGTCCACCCCCAAACTTAGATATAATTATATCTAACAAGCTTCTGTCTGCAGAGTTTAATCCCAGTTCATCAATCTCAAGCAAAGCCAAGGCTTTTTTTACCACCTCTTTAGACATTAAAGATTTATTAACCTGAGCATAATCACGACATCTTTTTAAAAGATAGTTGGCCATTCTCGGAGTAAATCTAGCTCTTTGAGATATTTCTTTCAAGGCATCTTCTTTTAGGTGAACGCCCAGTATTTCTGCTGATCGTTCTAATATTTTTTCTATTTCTTCATTTTTATAAAACTCCAACCTAAAAACCCCCCCAGAAAACCTTGAGCGAAGAGGGGATGACAAAAGAGCTATTCTTGTTGTGGCAGCTATTAAAGTAAAAGCAGGTAGTTCTAATTGTATTGTTCTGGCTGACGGTCCTTTTCCTATAATAATGTCTAAAACTCCAGACTCCATGGCCGGATAAAGAACCTCCTCTACCGCTTTGTTTAAGCGATGGATTTCATCTATAAAAATAATATCTCCAGGAGAAAGATTGGTTAAAACAGAAGCAAGGTCTCCTACTTTTTCTATAGCAGGACCAGATGTAATTTTTATCTGCCTTTTTGTTTCTTTGGCAATTAAATGAGCAAGGGTCGTTTTCCCTAATCCAGGCGGACCATAGAAAAGAAGGTGTTCTGCGGGGTGTGATCTCTCTTCTGCCGCCTTCAAAAGTATCTTCAAGTTCTTTTTAGTATTTTCTTGTCCAACATAATCATCCCAATTATCAGGACGAAGGGTTTGATCTAAATAAGAGTCTTCTTTTTTTATGTTATTTATTCTTGACATTTTTTTTAATATATGCTATATTATCTACAACACGGATTAAGGTTAATTTCTATATATTATAGTATAGCACTTTTAAAAAGAGGGTATAAATCTCTAAGTAATCGGCCTCGTGCTCTATATTGGTGCACAGGACGCTTTGGTTTCTAACTGGGGCTATCCTGTAAGCTTCTATTACTTTGTATATAATGCAAAGGATTGTTTAGAGATTTATCTTTTCTTTTAAACACAGCAGGAGCTGTGTTTTTTTTATTCCTCCATTAAATCAACGACACTTTCTACTTCCCCCAAAGAGGTGGTGCCCCTTAAGACCTTAATAATGCCGTCTTCTTGAAGACTTAGCGTCCCCTGCTTAGTTGCTAGTTTTTTAATATCTCTTTCGCTTGGTTTTTGTGTGATAATTTTTTCTACTTCCTCGCTTGTTTCAATGGCCTCAAATATTCCTTTCCTCCCTTTGTACCCCGTGAAGTTACATTTTTCACAACCAACAGGCTCATATATTTTATAAGGACTATTTAGATTAACACCAGCTTCTTCAAGGTTCTTCCCATTCTCCCTCGCTCTATTTATTACAAAATCAATAAGATTTTTCTCTCTTTGGTTGGCTGTTTTCTCTTTTTTACAATCACTACACAGAACCCTAACTAATCGTTGGGCTATAGATAAAGATAGAGCAGAAACTAGGGTTTGGGCATTAACCCCAAGGTCTAATAACCTAGGAATAACTCCAGCTGCATTGTTTGTATGAAGAGTAGAGAAAACAAGGTGGCCAGTTAGTGCTGATTGAACAGCGGTTCTGGCTGTATCCGTATCTCTAATCTCTCCAACCAATATTACATCAGGGTCTTGTCTTAGGGCAGATCTTAATCCCGATAGGAAGGTGTACCCTTTTTCGTCTTCTACTTGGGTTTGGGTTATTCCAGGTAAGTGATACTCAATTGGATCCTCAATTGTAATAATTTTTATTTCGGGAGAATATATTCTTTGTAAAAAAGAATAAAGCGTTGTGGTTTTTCCTGACCCCGTGGGTCCAGTTAATAGGATTAGACCATTTGGCTTTTTTATTTCGTCCATAAAAACCTGAAATAAAGCAGGCTCAATACCAGCATCCTCTAGTTTTAACCGAATTGATTTCGGGTTAAGTATTCTAAGAACAATAGATTCTCCATAAGCGCCCGGCATTGCAGACACCCTCAGGTTTATTTCATCTTTGTCTAACATAAAACTAAACCTACCATCTTGAGCTATAACAGAAGAGGTGATCTTCAGCCCGGCTACAAGTTTTATTCTAGAATTAATAAACCTGTGAAGCTGGTGGGGTATTTCTATTAACTCCTGAAGAACACCATCTAATCTTAAGCGGACCCTAACACTCCCTTCTTCTGGTTCAAAGTGAATATCAGAGGCATTTATAGCAATTGCTCCAGCTAATATTGTTTCTAGTATCCTAGAGGTGACTCTAGCCCTGTCTTGTTTTGCCTTAATAACAGCATCTTTTATATCCTGCATGTTTTTAATTTCAGACATTATTTTTTTCAAAGACTCTCCTGAAATACTAACAACTCCAGCTTCTGTTTGGGATGCCTTAGAGAGTTCCTCGTATCTTTCCCAGACCTTCTCTAGGCTGGCCATTGAAGCCATGTAAAAAACAGGAACTAGTCCCTTTCCCTTAAGGTGGTCTTGAAGAAGAGCAATTTTTTCTGGTTGAGGAGACCGGACTGCCACATGAATATTTTTTCCAACTAATTTAAATGGCCCAACTTGCCACTCTCTTGCTTCTTTTTCTGAAATTGCTCGCAATGCTTCATTTTCTACCGGTAAATCGGAAAGATTGACAGATGGAATATTATATTTAGCCCCAGCTAAAAGACTAACCAACTGTTCCTCTTCTTGTTTTTTTAAATCTGTTAGTTTTCTTTTATATCTATCGTCGTCAAATTTAATTGCCATATATTACTATTATATACCAACTCAGCCCCTTTTAGAAGATTCACAAGACAGATTCACAGGACGGTCCTTTGCACAGGACGGTCCTGTGTAGTGGTCCTGTGTAATGTTTTCATATTCAATGGAGAAATAGGTGTAGGTGTAACCAAGAGGTCCAGGACCGTCCTAGACCAAATTTGCTCTATTTAAACTCATGCTTATGGTCACAAATAATTCCTCGCCATCGCCTGCTCCTACTCTATCTACGCAGACAAGTCTGCGTGAGCAGACAGGCCTGCCCGCGCAGGCAGGTTC
>CAZTAH010000021.1:0-9043 GCA_964611515.1 uncultured Candidatus Saccharibacteria bacterium
CTCAGTCCAGGGCTTGGGCTATCTGTGGTCACGGATTGTATTGGGAAGAGAAAAGCAATAAGTGTGTTGCCCCCATAGAAGAAGAAATAGATAACCCAGAAGATAACCCAGACGAAAAACCAGAAAAAATTATTCCTCTTTGGAAAAAAGGAGAAGCCCCTGCTTGTAAAAAAGGACAGGACGGAGAACTATATGCTATCTATCAAGAAACTTGTGAGGGATATGATAAGAGTAAAGGATTATTTTGTCGTGATGAAGATGGAGATGATTATGAAAAAAACACAAGAGAGTTTTATTTAGACTGTAAGAAAAACAAGGAACCAGGGATATCTCTAAACATTGAATTCTATGCTACTAGATATGCGTCTGATCTTAAAATAACAGAGAGTAATCCAACAGAAAATGACTTCTATTTAAAATGGAAAGCTAGTGCTAGTTCGGAGGATGACAAACCTGTGTCAATCTCTTGTGAAAATATTAAACAGATAGGCTCATATTTAAATCTTTTTGGTGAAGTTTCTACTGAAGGGAAACCAGAAGGAACAGCAGAAGTTAAAAACAATGGGTCTGTTGAAGGCACCCTTAGGTATGAATTAACTTGTACAGCTGAAGGTGAAAAAGATACAAAAATCATATCTGTAGGAGTTAGCAAAAGAACAGGAAGTCAAACAGCCCATTAATATCTTCCATAAAGACTTAATTTATTACTATGCTCAAAAGAACAAAAACAGCTTTACTTATTTTTCTGGCTGTCTTAGTTGGCTTTTTTGGGTTGAGTAATTTTTCTAATGCAGAATCAGACACGAGTGAAATAGAGGTTAGGGTAAAACACACTCTAACTGTCTACACTGAGCATGGGACCGTTAGCGGAACAGGCAATTTTTCTTGCAATCAATCAAATACTCCTTGCGTTGAAGAAGATTATTATCACGGAGACGGGGTGACTCTTAGCGTGGGACCTACAGAAGATGGTTATACTTTTTCTGGTTGGCAAGGAGGAGGGTGTAGTGGGACAGACCCTTGTTTTTTCATCATGAATTCAAGTAAGGAGATCACCGCTAAGTATACAAAGCAAACAAAGTATTTTAATTTAATAGTAAATGTAGGGACAGGAGGAAAAGTGACAGGCCTGGGTGTTAATTGTAGTTCCCCAGGTTGTCAAAAATCATTTGAAGAAGGGGAGGAGGTAGAACTAAAGGCAGAACCGAACGATGGTTTTTCTTTTGCTAGCTGGTCTGGGTGTAATTCTAGCAATGGAAATAAGTGTAACATTACAATGAGCTCAAATAAAAATGTAACTGCTACTTTTTCTGTAGAAAATACAACTACTGGTCATGTTAATTCTCCTCTGTGTAAGGTTCAAGCCGGACAAAGTTCTTGTGAAATAGATGTTTCTTGGAATGTTTCTTACCCCAAGGGTCAAACTACATTAGAAAAAAGTCCAGGCAATCAAATCATAGGAACAAGTCATAGCGGAAGCGTTAAGCAGGATCTTTACATAAGTGACCCCATAAATTATTACTATTACTATTTATACAATGATGGAAAATTTTTACACCATGACTTCTCTTGGGCTTCCTGTGTAAGCGGGACTAAGCTTTCCAAGTTTAAGGATAAGTGCGTCAGGGAATTTTCTGTTATTTTTGATAAAAACGGTGGACAAGGAATCATGCCCCCTCAGGTTTTTGAAGAAGATGAAACAAAAGATTTAAATGAAAATACTTTTACGCATGCAAGTGGTTTTTTTAAAGAATGGAACACTGGGAAGTATGGAGATGAAACATCCTATGTGGACCAAGCTTCTTTTACAATGGGGTCTTCTGATGTAACTCTTCATGCAATTTGGATGATGGGAGAATTATCAGCTCCTAATTGTACTATTCCAATTGGTGCAAATAAGTGTAACACTACCGTGAAATGGAATGTTAAAAACCCTATCAGTGCTACCACTAAGGTAACCACCCCTCAAAATATAACAGTAGGAAGCGGCCATAGTGGAACAAAGTCCTACTCTTTAAATTATGGAGAAAGCAGGAATTTCTTTTTATACAATAATGGAATAGAGCTGAAAGTGGTTCAGGCCAGTGCCACCTGTTCTTCTGATGGAATTTGGAGTGAAGCTCAAAATAAATGCATAAAAGACGAGACTTGTCATGGTTGCTCAATAACCACTAGTTCTAATGGTTGTGTCATTGCTCCTGAATCTGATTGCGTTGACTCTCTTTTTGGAACAAAGAAGAGTTTTACAATTACTCCCGAGGTCAAGTCTCCTAATACACAAGAAGATTATAATATCTCAGCAAGTGGATGCGGGGGGCTTTTGTCTGGAAACACATATACTACAGGCACTCTTAATAAAAACAGCCCTGATTGCTTAATAACAGCTGATTGCTCAGTAAAAACACAAAAAGTTGTATTTAAACCCAACGGAGGAACTGGAACCATGCTTTCTCAGTATATTCAAAGAAACATAAGTGCTTCTTTAAATAAAAATCTTTTTCAAAAAAATGGCAGTGCTTTTAAAGAATGGACCACCAAACAAGACGGGAGTGGGAATTCTTATAAAGATCAGGCTATATTTCATATGGGCATAACAGATGTTAACTTATATGCCCAATGGTCTGAATTAGGCAAAAGCCTAAAAGTAGAAATAGAAGGAAGTGGATCAGTAACATCAAACCCAACAGGAATAGAATGCCCAACAGATTGTGAGGAGGGGTATAATCATAACCAAAAAATAGAACTAGAGGCAAGTGCTTTCAACGATAATTCTTTTTCTGGTTGGACAGGTTGCAATAGGGTACTAGAAGGCAATAAGTGTGAAGTCACTCTAGATGAAAACAAAACAGTAAAAGCAAAATTTGTTCCTGTAGTTGTGATAATGACCCCCGATTCTTTAGAGTACGACATTAACCCTAATACTAATATTCCTTTTTCTTATTCTGTTTCAACAGGATTAAATCCTGCCGAATGTAGACTGTTAGATTTTGAGAAAGAGCCTTTAACTCAATATCAAACAGCAAACCCAATTTCATATATATCTGAACCAACCTCCGGGAGTTATGGTTACTTTTTAGAATGTAGAAACAAAAACAACAGCTCTCTAATTGCCACTTCCCCTAAGATTATAGTTAATGTAGTTGTTGTTTCTGTTATCCCAAGCTCTACTATGGGAAAGGGTGAACCAGGGTCTGTTTATTCTTTTGGGTTTACCCCTGATTCTTTACCAAAAGAGCCAGAGAGGTTATATAAAGCATCTTGTCAGTTATTAAACAATAACAAGGAGCCTCTTACCAGCTGGGCCTCAGTGATTCTGGGTAATAAAAATTCTATTTCATATGCTTTACCAAAAGCAACAGGTGATTTTGGCTATTATATAAGATGCAAAAACGATGAATATCAGCCAGCCCAAGCAACTTCAGCCAAGATTACCATCACTTCTGCTTGTGAAGAAGATTATCAACTAGACGAGAATGGCACTTGTGCTAAACCAACTTTTCATGTCTCAGATGGGTGTGAGATAGAATCACAGGGTCATCAATGCTTAATTGATATTACTTGGAATATATATCAAGGAGAAGGAGATTGGGCCATTACTTCAAACACACCAGTTTCTGGAAATATAGTGGTGTACATAACAGGCTCTAATCGTTATTCAGGAAAGGAGGGATTTTATATTTATGGCACTGAAAATCACCAATTCTTTCTTTACAATGATGGAAAATTAATAGAATCTAAGTTATCCAAAGCTTACTGTGAAAAGGGAACTCTTTGGAACAGAGAAAAAAACATTTGTGATATCCCTCTTGGCACAATAGAAGTAGGGGTCTGTGAAATTTCAGAAAATAAAAACACTTGTGAGAGTGACATTGTTTGGAAGTTTTATGATGGCATAGAGGACCTAGGAGATGGAGATATTTGTGTTAGGTTTAACGAAACAGAAAAATGTGTGAACGAAGGAGAAATGGAAGAAGAAACTTTTTATTACGGAGAAAACACCTTAAAGGTTTTCGTTGAGGGCAAACAAATAAAAGAAAGCTATCATGCGGCTTATTGTGTAAGAGGAACAGAGTGGAGTGAAGAAGACAAGAAGTGTATCATTAAAAAACCAGAGATATATTATTTTGAAGCACAGCCAGCTGCTGTTTTCAGTGGGCAATCTTCTTATTTAAAGTGGCGTTTTCACGAAGACCTAGCTGATCATTGTGAAATAAAATCAAAGTTATTTATTGCCCCAGAAGAAGAAGAAAGAGAACATGTGGTCTCTATAGAATCAACAGACCATGATGGCAGCTATAAAGTTACCCCACAAGGAACTACAGAATACTTTATGACTTGTTATAAAAATAACAAAGAAGGAGAGACATTCAAGACAATGGTAAGCGTCATTGATCTCTTTATAAAAGAAAGATAGGGTTTTTCTTCTATTGACATTATTTACACATCTGATAGTATTAAACTCAATTGCGTTTATCGCTAATTATTAATAATTTATGTTGGTAGTATCAATAAAAGGGTTCTCGTAATTTTTATTCTTATTATCAACCAATAAAAAATATGGCAGAAGAATTTAACAGAGATAAGCCTCATGTAAATGTAGGAACTATGGGTCACGTAGACCACGGAAAAACTACTTTAACTGCGGCTATTTTAAATACTTTAGCTCGCCAAGGAGATGGATATGGAGCTAAAACAAAAGGAGTAGAGGAAATAGACAATGCTCCTGAAGAGAAGACTCGTGGAATAACGATTGCTCTTTCTCACAGTGAATACTGGTCACCAAACAGACACTATGCTCACGTGGACATGCCAGGTCACGCAGACTACATTAAGAATATGATTACAGGAGCAGCTCAAACAGACGGAGCTATTATTGTTGTTGCTGCCACCGACGGAGTGATGCCTCAAACAAGAGAGCACATTCTTTTAGCCAAGCAGGTTAATGTTCCTAAGATTGTAGTTTTCTTGAATAAGTGTGACATGGTAGACGATCAAGATATGATTGACTTAGTAGAAGAAGAAGTGAGAGAATTATTAACCAGTCAAGGATATGATGGAGAAAATGCTCCAGTTATTAAAGGCTCAGCATTAAAAGCATTAGAATCTGCTGATAATAATGATGAGTGGGCAAAGAAAATTATAGAATTAATTGATGCCTTAGATGCTTATATTCCTGTTCCAGAAAGAGACACAACAAAACCTTTCTTGATGCCGATTGAAGACATCTTCTCAATAGAAGGAAGAGGAACAGTTGTAACAGGTAAAATTGAAAGAGGAATTATTAAAGTAGGAGAAGAAGTAGAAATAGTGGGAATAAGAGAAGTCACTAAGACCACAGTAACAGGAGTAGAGATGTTTAATAAGAGCTTGAAAGAAGGAATGGCAGGAGATAATGCAGGTATCTTATTAAGAGGAACTAAGAAGGAGGATGTTACAAGAGGTCAGGTTTTAGCTAAGCCTGGATCAGTAACTCCTCACTCAGAGTTTGAGTGTAATGTTTATGTTCTTAAAAAAGAAGAGGGAGGTCGTCACACCCCATTCTTCACAGGATATAAGCCTCAATTCTATGTTAGGACTACAGATGTTACAGGAGAGGCAACTCTTCCAGCTGGAACAGAGATGGTTATGCCAGGAGATAATGTAGTTCTTACCGTTAAGTTAGTTAATCCGGTAGCAATGGAAGAACAAATGCACTTTGCTATTAGAGAAGGAGGTAAAACAGTCGGAGCTGGAGTTGTAACTAAGATCATTAAATAAATAAACAGTTAGAAGATTAAAGGCTAGTAATTTTATTTACTAAGCAGTTTAATCTTATTAAGATTTACAACTCAATTATTATGTCAACAAAAAAAGCTACAAAACCTAAGAAGGGCAAGGAAGATGTCGTTGTTCAACTACGGATCAGAGTAAGAGCTTACGAGAATAAGATACTTGACACTTCAGTCAAGCAGATTATTGATACCGCCTTACGATATGATGCAAAGATAGTTGGACCAATTCCCTTACCAACAGAGATTAAAAAATACACAGTCAATAGATCCTCTTTTATATTCAAAGACTCCAGAGAGCAATTTGAAATAAGGATTCACAAAAGGGTGATAGATATCTTGAACCCCAATCCTAAAACAATAGAGGCGCTCACGAATTTATCTTTGCCTTCCGGTGTTGATATAGATGTCAAGATGATGTAATTATGAAATTTATTCTTGGGAAAAAACTGCAAATGACTCAGTGCTTTCAAGAGGATGGCACTGTAGTCCCTGTAACTGTCGTTTCGGCAGGTCCTTTAGTGGTGACTCAGGTCAAGACTCCTGAAATAGATGGATATACTGCTGTTCAAGTTGCTTACGAAGAGCAAAAAGCACACAGGGCAACAAAGGCTCACTTAGGACATGTGTCAGCTAGGATGCCAAAGACAGAAGCAGAAAAAAATAAGGCATATAAGCACTTGAGAGAATTTAGAGACATAGAAGAGATAAAAGAAGGAGATGTTATAACAGTAAGTGCCTTCAAAAAAGGAGACATTGTTACTGTTTCTGGCATTTCTAAGGGTAAGGGTTTTCAAGGAGTAGTAAAAAGACATAATTTTGCTGGAGGACCAAGGACTCATGGACAAAAACACTCGGAAAGATCTCCCGGTTCTATAGGGGGAGGAATAAATCGGGTTCCAAAAGGAGTGAAGATGGCAGGACGAATGGGAGGAGACAGGATTACAGTTAAAAATCTTGAAATCATAGGAGTAGATGTTCCTAATAATCAATTATTAATAAAAGGAGCTATCCCAGGTCGCAGAGGAACAATAATAGAAATAGTAGGATAATATGGCCACAACAGATAAAACAAAAGAAGAAAAAAAGCCTAAGAAGATAACAAAAGTAGCCGAGAAGCTTGAGGTAGAAGTTTACAACCAGACTGGTAAGGCAGTAGGCAAACTCGCTCTTCCTTTTGAAATATTTGGATTAGGTTGGAACGGGGATCTTGTTTCTCAGGTTGCAACAGCTATGCAGGCGAATGCAAGAACTCCTGTGGCACATACCAAAGATAGATCAGAAGTAAGAGGCGGAGGAAGAAAACCTTGGAGGCAAAAAGGAACAGGTCGGGCAAGACACGGATCCTCAAGGTCTCCAATTTGGGTAGGAGGCGGAGTAACTCATGGGCCCAACAAAGAAAAAAGCTATAAGCAAAAAATAAACAAAAAGATGAAAACAAAAGCTTTGTTTGTGGCTCTTTCTCAAAAGCTAAAAAGAAATCAAATTCTTTTTCTAGAAGAATTAAATATTAAAGAAATTAAAACAAAAGAAGCAGATAAGATTATTCAAGATTTAAGCAAAGTATCAGGTTTTGAAAGAATATATGGAGCCAAGAAAACAAATTTATTTATAACAGTTCCAGCTAAATCAGAAGTAATAAAGAAAAGTTTTGCCAATATTAAAAATGTTAAAATAGATGAAGTTAAAAATATTAGCTTGCTAGATGTGCTCAATTTTAAATACATAATCATGTCTCAACCAAAAGAAAGCATCGCTTTTTTAGGAGGCAAGATTGAAAAGAAGTAATATGGCTACAAAAAAAGTCACAAAAAAAGAAAGTAAAAAAGAGGATAAAAAGGAAATCAAGACACATCCTTTAATCAAAAAGACTCGGATAACAGAAAAGAGTGCTCTTTACGCAGAAAAAGGAGTTTATACTTTTGATGTAGAGTCCACAGCTAACAAGAATGAAATAAAAAAAGCCATAAAAAAGGCTTACGGAGTAGATCCAGTTAAGATTACAATTACTCAAATAGCAGATAAGACAGTAAACAGAAAGGGTCGGAAAGGAGTTAAGCCAGGTGGCAAAAAAGCTCTTGTTTTTCTTAAGAAAGGAGACAAGATAACATTTACTTAATATGAAAAAATACAAACCGACAACTCCATCAAGGAGGCACATGACAACTGTTTCTTATAGAGGTGTTCTCACCAAGAAGAAGCCAGAAAAATCTCTAACTAGAGGGTTTAAAAGATCAATGGGGAGAAATAATCAAGGACGAATAACTACTCGTCATAAAGGAGGAGGTCACAAAAGACTTTATCGTGAAATAGATTTCAAGTATGATAAACAAGATATTCCAGCAAAAATAACCTCCATAGAGTACGATCCAAACAGAAGCGCCTTTATTGGTTTAGCTGTTTATAATGATGGAGAAAAAAGGTATGTCATAGTACCTAAATCAGTAAAGCCAGGCGATTCTTTTATTGTAAGCGAGAAGGCTCCAGTAAAAACAGGAAACAGATTGCCTCTTCGGGTTATACCTGTTGGAACTTATGTTTATAATATAGAAATAAAGCCAGGTAATGGAGCAAAATTAGTAAGGTCAGCTGGGTCTTTTGGACAAGTTGTAGCTAATGATATGGGTTATACCAATATCAAAATGCCTTCTAGTGAAATAAGAAAAATACCAGACAGTGCATGGGCATGCATAGGAGAGGTTTCTAACTCTGAACACAAACTACAAAATTATGGAAAAGCGGGTCGCTCTAGATGGAAAGGAATAAGGCCTACAGTTAGGGGATCAGCAATGAACCCAGTGGATCATCCTTATGGTGGAGGAGAAGGAAGACAAGGAAGGGGTACTAGAAGAGCAAAAAGTAAGTGGGGTAAGCCAACAGGAAAAGGACAAAAAACAAGGAAGCCAAAGAAGTACTCAAATATGTGGATAGTATCCAGGAGAAAAGTTGGAAAGAAAAGATAAAATATAAATTTTATTGTAATTACAAGGGGGACATCTTTTCCCCCTTGTTTTTTTATTTTTCAAGCAATCAGTGCTTAGGGCGCTGATTGATTTTGTTTTAAAAATAAAACCTATACAAACGGAGCCATGGCTCTGTTTGTATAGGTTTAAATTATAATAAAAATATAAAAATAGCCCTTATTTCACAAGGGTCTATTTATACTCAAAGTGCACGATCGCGCAAGTTAAGTATAGAATGAGTATTGTATTATAAGGGTTAAAACAGAAATACAAATTAAAGAAGATTAAATCTAAAAATCAAAAATAACCCTT
>CAZTAH010000022.1:0-7224 GCA_964611515.1 uncultured Candidatus Saccharibacteria bacterium
TATATATGAACATCTGCAAGAAAACCAATTAGTTTTCCTTCCTTTAATCCTGTTTCTTTGGCTAAAAGATGAAGTAAAAGAGCGTAACTGGCAACATTAAATGGTAATCCCAGCATTGTATCAACAGATCGTTGATTCCATAGTAAGTTTAATTTGCCATCAACAACTGTGACTTGAAAAGCATAATGACACGGAGGCAATGCCATTTCATGGAGCTGGCTTGGGTTCCAAGCACTAATTATCATTCTTCGGTCTCTCGGATTTGACCTTAGGGTGTTAATTACATTTTGAAGCTGATCAATTCCTTTTCCTTTGTAATCAGAATCATAGTTTTCATAGGGAGCATTAAAGTGCCTCCACTGGAAACCATAAATTGGACCTAAGTCTCTCTCCTCCTCCATTTTCTTTTTAGAGGACTCGTCGTGACCATATGGAGCAAGTTGAGGCTTAGCCCACTCATCCCATATGTGATTTTTTCTTTCTCTTAACCACTTTTTGTCTGTTTTTCCTTTTAAGAAAAACTCTAGTTCGCTGGCTATAAGCCGGAACGGGATTTTCTTAGTGGTAAGTAGAGGGAAACCATCAGCCATATTGTGTTCAAACATAGCTCCAGCTATAGTATAAGCATAAACACCTGTTCTGTTCGGAGACAAAACACCTTCTTTCAGTATCTTGTCTACTAATTTTAAGTATGTTCTCATTTTTATTTGTTTGTTGGTTTGTTTGAATACTAGCTCTTATTCACTCTTTGGTCAAATAGGGAAATAGTGAGTAACCTATACAAACTCTGTTATCGCTGAGTTTGTATAGAAGGGGTTTGGTATGTTTGGAAGATGGATATGGATAATATATAATGGAGATATTATCGTGACGACAAAAAACAAACAAAAAGGAAAATTAATAATCATTGATGGAATTGATGGTAGTGGAAAATCAACTCAAGTTGATTTGCTTTTTAATCGCCTAAAAAAAGAAAAATATAAAGTTAAGAAAATAGATTTCCCAAGATACTATAATAATTTTTTTGGAGAATTTATAGGGCAATGCTTGAGCGATAAGTCTTATGATTGGATAAATGTTCACCCGAAAATAGCTTCCATCATTTATGCTTGTGATCGCCTAGAAGCAAGTCAGCAAATAAATGAGTGGTTAAAAGATGGTTTTATTGTTATAGCTAATCGTTATGTTTCTTCTAATCAAATTCATCAAGGGGGAAAAATAAAAAAACCAAAAGAAAGAGAAGATTTTATGAATTGGTTAGAAAAGATGGAACATGGGGTTCTGGAAATCCCAAAACCCAAAGTTGTTTTTTACTTAAGTTTACCTATTAACATAGTAATTCAAATGTTAAAAGAAAGAGAGCTAAAGCAGAGTAGAGATTATTTAAAAAAGAAAAAAGATGTTCACGAAGAAGATTTAGATTTTCTAATTAATTCTAGGAAAAGCGCCATGAAATTAGTAAAAGAAAAAAAGAATTTTATAAAAATAGATTGCTCTAAGTCAGGTAAAATATTGAGTAGAGAAGAAATTAATCAATTAATATATAATGAAGTAACTAAGTACATTTAATATGAATTTTAATGATTATCAAAAAAGAGCAATATCTACAGCTTTATATTCTGAAAAATATAAAATAATCTACCCAGCCTTAGGATTAGGAGATGAGGCAGGAGAGGTTTTAGGCAAGGTTAAAAAATGGCTAAGAGGAGATGACGAAGAAGAACTAAGTCAGGAAAGAAAGGAAGCCATAGCAATGGAAATGGGTGATGTTTTGTGGTATTTAGCGGTGTTGTCAAATGACTTAGGAGTTTCCCTAGAAGATGTTGCTAAAAATAATTTAGAAAAAGTAGAGTCTAGAAAAGAAAGGGGTCAAATAAAAGGAGACGGGGATAATAGATAAATGAAAAAAGAAATAGAAAAGATAATAAAAAAAACAGTTATAGACCTAGGGATCTTAAATCCAGTTTTTTCAATAGAGCACCCAGAAGAAACTAAGCATGGAGACTATTCTTCTAATGTGGCGATGGTTTATGCCAAAGAGTTAAATAAAAAACCAACAGAATTAGCTAATCTAATTAAGGAAAAACTAGACAGGGAAAAAATAAATAATATAGAAAAAATAGATGTAGCGGGAGTTGGATTTATTAATTTTTATTTATCCAAAGATTTTTTCCATAAAAAAATAAATGAAATCTTGGAAAAGGGTAATAATTGGGGAAGAAACAATCTCTTAAAAGAAAAGAAAGTAATGGTTGAGTACACTGATCCTAATCCTTTTAAGCCATTTCACATAGGCCACTTAATGGCAAATGCCATAGGTGAATCTATTTCTAGAATAATAGAATACTCAGGGGCTAATGTAATCCGAGCTAATTATCAAGGAGATGTTGGCCTACATGTAGCCAAGGCTATTTATGGCTTAAGAAAGTTTAATTTACCAAATGAAGATTTATCTATTTCTGATAAGGCAATATACATAGGAGAATGCTACTCTAAGGCCAGTAATCTTTATGATGAGCAAGCAGAGGTTAAAAAAGAAATAGATAATTTAAATAAAAAAATATATAAAAAAGACCCGGATGTAAAAGAAATATATGACTGGGGAAGAGAAATAACACTAGAAGCATTTGAGGTTATTTATAAGATACTGGGGACAGAGTTTGATTATTATTTCTTTGAAAGTGATATGGTTGCTTTTGGTCAAAAAATTGTAAAAGAAAACATGGGAAAAATATTTAAGAAATCTGAGGGAGCAATTATTTTTGAAGGAAATAAGCATGATCCTAAATTACACACTAGGGTTTTTGTAACCTCGGATGGGCTTCCAACCTATGAAGCAAAGGAAATAGGATTAACTTTAAAGAAATTTGAAAAAAATGATTTAGATCTATCTATTGTTACAACAGCAGAGGAGCAAGCTGAGTATATGAAGGTAGTTCAAAAAGCCATTTCTTTAATTTACCCAGAAATAGAGAAAAAGATGAAACATATAACTCATGGGATGATGAAACTGAAGACAGGAAAAATGTCATCTAGAATGGGAAATATTATCACTGGAGAGTCTTTAATTAGTGACTCCATAAAGATTATTCTGGACAAAATAAAAGAAAGAGATTTTAGCCTAGAGGAAAAAAAAGAAATATCAGAAAAAATAGGGGTCTCAGCTTTAAAATATTCCATCTTAAAATCATCACTAGGGTCTGATATTGTTTATGATTTTGAGAAATCTATTTCTTTTGAAGGAGACTCCGGACCTTATTTACAATATACAGCTGTTCGGGCAAATTCTGTAATAGAAAAAGCTAAAGAATTTAAGCTGATGAAGTTTAATGAGTTACCGAATGAGATTTCTGATCTAGAAAAAAAACTTTATTTATTTGATGAAATAGTTGAAAAAGCCTACTTAAACTTAGAGCCTCATCATATAGTTAATTATTTAACAGAACTAGCTAGTTCTTTTAATTCTTTTTATGGCAAAACTAGAATTCTAGATGATAAAAACAAAGAAGCTGATTATCATTTAAAATTAGTTAAATCTTTTTATTTAACAATGAAAAACGGATTATATTTATTGGGAATCAAGCTTCCTTCCAAAATGTAATTTTCTTTTTGAGATAATTTTTTCTTGTGCTATAATTCAAATTGGCCACAAGAAGTCATCCCTTCTTCTCTTGAACAACAAGAAGGCCCCAGGAAGAAATCTATCAGAAGAGAGTAGAACCTGGCGGGTAAGCCCGAAAAAGCTGTTAATAAGCCTCTTTGAGGGAAATAAGGTGGTACCACGGGTTTTATCTCGTCCTTTAACTTTTTATTGTTTTAGGGCGATTTTTATTTATCAAATAAATATATGAAAAAAGAAGAAAGAAAAAAATCAGAAAATGCCAATAAGGAAGAGTTAGTTTTAGAGTATTGGCAAGAAAATAAAATTTTTGAAAAAAGTCTAGAGAAAGATTCTCCGAAAGGCGAGTATGTTTTTTATGAAGGCCCCCCAACAGCAAATGGTAAACCAGGAATACATCACTTGGGAGCTAGGGCGTTTAAGGATGCAATCTCAAGATACAAAACAATGAAGGGCTACTCTGTTCCTAGAAAAGGTGGGTGGGACACCCACGGACTTCCAGTTGAAATTCAAGCAGAGAAAAAATTAAACCTACAAAGCAAAAGAGACATAGAGGAGTATGGTATAGATAAATTTAACCAAGAGTGCAAGAAAAGCGTTTGGGAGTATACAGATTTGTGGTCCAAGTTTACAGATAGGATTGGTTTCTGGATAGACCAAGAAGACCCCTATGTCACTTATCATAATAAATATATTGAATCAGTTTGGAACATAATAAAAGAAGCAGATAATCAAAATTTACTATACAAAGACTATAAGATTGTTCCATGGTGTCCACGATGCGAGACAGGGCTTTCTTCTCACGAACTGGCTCAGGGATATGAAGATGTAAAAGATCTGACAACTTATGTTAAGTTTAAACTAAAAGATAACCTCTATGTGCTAGTTTGGACGACCACCCCTTGGACACTTCCGTCCAATGTGGCTCTAGCAGTAGGAGAGAAAATAGATTATGTAAAAGTAAAACAAAAAGAAGAATTTTTAATATTAGCTAAAAACCGTCTATCTGTTCTAGGGGATGAGTATGAAATAGAGGAAGAGATTAAGGGTCAAGATTTAATCGGTTTAACATATGAACCACTTTTTCCTTATATAAAAAATTTAATAAATGATGAAGAAAAGCCCAAGTTAGAAAATTCATATAAAATATATGGAGGATCTTTTGTTAATACGGAAGATGGAACAGGCATTGTTCACCTTGCCCCTATGTATGGGCAAGATGACTTTGAGATAGGAGATGAAGTAGGATTGCCGAAGTATCATTTAGTTGGCTTAGACGGAAAATTCATAAAAGAAACAGGCTATTTGTCTGGAAGATTTGCTAGGGATGAGGATTTAGCAGTGGACATAATTAAAGATTTGGCAGAAAGAAATCTATTGTGTAAAAAAGAGAAAGTTGAGCACTCCTATCCTCATTGCTGGAGATGTAAGACTGCTTTAATATATTATGCCCGAGAGTCTTGGTATATAAAAATGTCTGCATTGAAAGAAAAAATGATAAAAGAGAATGAGGGCATTAATTGGGAACCAAGGCATATAAAAGAAGGACGATTTGGAGGATGGCTAAAGGAGGTTAAAGACTGGGCTATATCAAGAGAGAGATATTGGGGAACACCACTGCCTGTTTGGGAGTGTAAGGATTGTTATAAAAAAGAGGTATTAGGTAGTTTGGGCGAAATTAAAAACAGAACTAAAAGATCTAATAATTACTTCTTAATGAGACATGGAGAAGCAGAAAATAATACAGAAGAAATAATAACAGCAGAAAACTCAAAATTTAAATTAACCGAAAGTGGTCGTCAGCAAGTAGAAGACAGTATAAATAATGCCAATTTAGGAAAAATAGACATCATCATATCTTCTCCTTTTACTAGAGCCAAAGAAACAGCAGAAATAGTTAGTCAAAAAATAGGATACAAAACAGAAGATATCATATACGACGAAAGAGTGAGGGAGTGGGAGGTAAGTTCTATTTTTGAAGGCAAGGAAAGAGAAGGTTTAATCCGATATTATTCTACTGACTATTTAGACAATACTGGAGAAGCATTGCCTGGGTCAGAAAGTTTTCAATCTTTAGTAAAAAGGTTGGGTGACTTTATTTATGATATAGAGAATAAGTATAAGGACAAAAATATTTTAATAGTGGGGCATTTTTGTGCCTTTAAGGCTCTTAGTTTTGTGGCAAAGGGATTAACATTTGAGGAATTATCTAGAGAAAATGATCCTCTGCTAGGATTAAAAAATGCTGAAATAGAAGAATTGGATTTCTCTGTTTTGCCCCATAACGATAATTATGAACTAGATTTACATCGTCCTTATATAGACAACATTGATCTTAAGTGTGATTGCGGGGGAGAATTAGAGAGAAATAAAGAAGTAATGGATGTTTGGTTGGACTCCGGAGCTATGCCTTTTGCTCAATCTCATTATCCTTTCAGTCAAAAAGAACTTTCTTACCCTGCTGACTTTATCAGTGAAGGCCTAGATCAAACAAGGGGCTGGTTTTACACCTTGCATGCAGTTGGAAACATAATGAACAAGGGAAAAGCTTTTAAAAATGTTATTTGCTTAGGGCTACTTTTAGATTCACAAGGAAAAAAGATGTCTAAGTCTGTTGGAAATGTTGTTGATCCTTGGGAGATGATAGATAAATATGGAGTGGACACCTTACGATTGTGGATGTATTCAGTTAATCAACCAGGGGAAAGTAAAAATTTTGACGAAAAAACCATAGCAGAGCTAAACAGCAAGTTCTTCAACCTTCTTTATAATGTATTATCTTTTTATGAATTATACAGAGACAAAAATGTGGAAAATAATGAAAAAATAAAATCTAACAATCTTCTAGATATATGGATCTTGTCTCGTTTGTCAGAGTTAACAAAAGAGGTCACTGAGAATTTAGATAAATATAAATTACTAGAACCAGCTAGAGCCATAAGATTGTTTATAGATGATTTATCTACTTGGTATCTAAGAAGATCAAGGGAGAGGATAAAAGAGGAAGACAGAGAAGCAAAGAAAACTTTATATTATGTCTTAAAGGAGCTATCCAAGCTTATGGCCCCCTTAACTCCTTTTGCCTCTGAGCATATTTGGCTCAAGTTAAAATTAAAAGAAGACCCAGATAGTGTTCATCTTACTAATTGGCCAGAAATAAACACCATAGAAAAAGAGGTTATAGAAAAAATGAAAGAATTAAGAGAGGCTGTTTCTCTTGGTCTTCAATTTAGGCAAAAAGCTTCTATTCCCGTGAGGCAACCATTGAGTGAAATAATAATTAAAAAATATAAATTTGAAAAAGAATATATTGACATAGCAAAAGAGGAATTGAACATAAAGGAAGTAGTTTTTGAAGACGGAAAAGATCTGGAGGTTGAAATAAACACAACTTTAACCGAAGAGCTGAGAGAAGAAGGAAATTATAGAGAGCTAATTAGGTTTATTCAAGAAATAAGAAAAAAGAATAAATTAAACCCCAATGATATAATTAGCCTAGAAGTCCAAACAGAAGAAAAGGGAAAACAATTAATAGATAAATTTAGAGACAGTTTACTTAAAGCAGTTGTAGCAGAGAATATTGAATTTAAAAATTGCGAAGGAGA
>CAZTAH010000023.1:0-7215 GCA_964611515.1 uncultured Candidatus Saccharibacteria bacterium
TTCGCGCGACCTCGGTTCGAATCCCTCCGTCTGCTACAAAATAAAATCACCCAATGCTCCGCATAAAGTTTTCTGTTTTACCAAGAAGGGATTCGGTCAGGAATAATTTTCTCACCGTCGCTCGAAAATTTTCACGACCCTGGCTCGGCTATTTCGCCTACTGGCGAAATTATGCCTCCGCCTTTCGAATCCCCACAAAAGCAAATAAATTTGCTTTTTCCGGCTTATAAAAAAAGAAGACAAAAGTCTTCTTTTTTTGTGCGCCGGGAGGGATTCGAACCCCCGAAGCCCGAAGGCGTTTGATTTACAGTCAAATGCATTTGACCACTCTGCCACCGACGCAAAATTATTTTGATTTTAATTTTGTTTTTTTATTATACACTACTTTTTTCATTTTTCAAACACTCAAGAATATGATAAAATCTTCTATATGTCTCAACTTTATGATAATTCAATTTTTTGGGTAGACTTAGATAAAATAAAGCCGAACCCCTTTCAACCTCGTAGGGAATTTGATGAAATTAGATTGAGAGAATTAGCAGACTCTATTAGGCAGTACGGATTATTGCAACCCCTAACTGTCTCCAGAGAAGAAATAATAAGAGAAGACGGAGGAATTTCTGTGGAGTATGAGCTAATAGCAGGAGAAAGAAGATTACGAGCTTCCAAAATAGCAGGGCTAGAACAAGTGCCTGTTATTATACGAGTAGGGGACGACAATATGGCTAAACTAGAATTAGCTATAATAGAAAATCTTCAAAGAGAAGACCTTAATGCTGTAGAAAGAGCCCAGGCTTTTATGCGACTAGTGGATGAGTTCAAATTTACTCATGCTGATATAGGAAAAAAAATAGGAAAAAGTAGGGTTTATGTCTCTAATACATTGCGATTACTAGCTTTGCCTCAAGATGTCCTAGATGCTTTATCTGCTAAAAAAATAACAGAAGGACACACTCGTCCTATCCTCATGCTCTCTGATAAGCCAGAAGAGCAGATGGTGCTGTTTAAAGAAATTTTATATAAAAAAATGACAGTTAGAGACGCAGAAAGGACAGCAAGAAGTATTGCTCACCATAGAGCTCGTAAAAAAGAACAAAGAGTAGATCCAGAGATAGCAGAAATGGAAGAAAGGCTTCAAGAGTCTCTGGGGACAAGAGTCAAGATAGAGAAAAAACAAAATGGAGGACAAATTACCATAGATTTTTTTGATGATAATGACTTGCATACTATTTTAAACCTAATAAAAAACAGACAAGACTATAGTTCTTTTCAGACCCCAGAGTCTTTTTCTCCACAAGAAAATAATCAAATAGGGGATGTCAACAAAGACGTGTTCATCAATTATCAAGAGCAAGTAAGTTATAAGAGCAACGAGCTTCCTAATTTTATAGAAGATCAAACAGAAGAAACACTAGAAGATGATCGCTCCATAGATGAGATCAATGACTCAGATCAAGATATAGATTTATACAATATTAGTAACTTCTCTGTCTAAAATACTTACTTATTTTTTTTAGCCAATCTATCCGGACGGTGATTAGGACAATCAGCATTACTACACCTTTCCGGTATTGTCTTAGTTCCCTCCATCATCAATGAGTTGCAATAAGGACAAATGTTTCCAGTAGGTTTTGCCTTCATTGCAAATTTACACTTAGGATAATTAGAACAAGAGTAAAATAATCCAAATCTTCCTCTTTTTTCTGCTATTTCTCCCTCTTTACACTCAGGACAATTTACTCCTGTTTTTTTCTTCGCTTCTTCTTTCTCGTCTTTTTTAATAAATTTACACTTGGGGTAATTAGAGCAGGAAATAAAAAGACCATAACGACCCTCTCTTTCAACTAGTTTTCCTCCATTTTTTTCTCCACACTCAGGACACTCTTCACCTGTTTCCTTTGGTCCTTCCAACTCTTTTCCCTCAAGGGTTCTCGCTCCTTGGCAATCTGGAAACTTAGCACAAGAGTAGAACTTACCATTACGAGCTAGTTTAATAACCATCTTCCCTTTACAAGTTGGACACTTTATATCTGAAGGAGCGTCTCCCAGATTTGTAGCTTTTTCTAATTTTTCTTTCTCTTTAATTTCTTTAGAAAAAGGAGTGTAAAAATCCTTTAAAGTTTTTTCGTAATTTCTTTTTCCATTAGAGATGTCATCTAGCTGATCTTCTAGTTCGGCAGTAAATGAATCACTGATATAGCTAGCAAAATTATCTTCTAGAAAACTAGAAACCACATCTCCTGTATCAGTAGGGAATAATGTCCTGCCTTCTTTTGTAACATAACCTCTTTCTTCAATTGTTTTCATAATAGAAGCATAAGTAGAAGGCCTTCCTATTCCTCTGTTTTCTAGTTCCTTAATTAGCCCTGCCTCTGTGTAGCGATTAGGTGGTTGGGTTTCTTTTTCAAAATCAGATATTTCTAGTAATTTTAATGACTCTCCTTTTTTAACTTGAGGCAATTCAACATCTTCTCCTTTAGCAAAAGTATCACATAATAACCATCCTTGAAATTCTATTATAGATCCATTGATTACGAAATCCGGCAAGCTATTAGAATGAGTGTTGGCTGTAATTTTAGTTTTTAATAATTTAGCATCAGACATTTGAGAAGAAAGTGTTCTGATCCAGATCAACTGATAAAGCTTCTTCTGATCATCAACTGTTCCAGCTTGCACTTTTTGTATATTAGTAGGACGAATTGCTTCATGTGCCTCTTGAGCACCCTTAGATTTAGTTTTATAAAAACGAGGACATGCATACTCCAGTCCATATTTTTTTTCAATAAAACTACTTGCTTGATTTTGAAAGATAGCAGATAAATTAGTGCTATCAGTTCTCATATAAGTAATATGCCCAGCCTCATATAATTTTTGAGCCAACATCATTGTTTTAGAAGGGGAGAAACCCAATCTAGAGCTAGCAGATTGCTGTAAAGAAGAAGTTGTAAAAGGGGGTTTTGGTTGTCTTTTTTGATGCTTAGTTTTAACACCTAAGACTAACCAGTCTTCATTTTTTCCTTTATCTATAATATCTTTTACAGTTTTCTCATCTCTGGGCTCTTTAGAGCAAACCATCTTTAGCTCAACCTTTTTAGAAGTTTCTAATAATGCTTCTATTGTCCAAAATTTTTCAGGAACAAAAGATCTTATAAGCCTTTCTCTTTCCATTATTATTCTCATAGCAGGTGACTGAACTCTTCCAGCAGATAAGCCATATCTAACTTTTTTCCAAATAATACCAGACAAGTCATAGCCAACTAGTCTATCCAGAACTCTTCTGGCCTCTTGAGCTTTGACTAAGTTAAGATCTATGTCTCTAGTGTTTTTCAGTGCATGCAAAACCGCTTCTTTTGTGATCTCATTAAAAGCAGCTCTTTTAATAGTTGTTTTTTTGCTCTTGTCTTCTAGCAACTCTTTAAGATGCCAAGAGATTGCCTCTCCCTCACGGTCTGGGTCAGTTGCTAATATAATCTCATCTGCTTTCTTGGAGAGATTTTTTAACTCTGACACTACTTTCTCCTTCCCTTTAGATATTTCATAATTAGGAACAAAGCCCGCCGAAATATCAATAGCGTTTTTATTAGACTTAGGCAAGTCTCTTATGTGACCAACAGAAGGCTTAACCACATATGATTCATCCAGGAATTTTTCTATGGTTTTAGCCTTTGAGGGCGATTCTACAATTAATAACTTCATCTGTATAATGACAAGTATTACACAAACCTATTGTTTTTTGCAAATAACTATTTTTTCAGGTTTTAATTATCTGTCCACCAACTTCTTTAATAAGCCCCCCTAGTTCCATTAAAGAAAGAAGAATATTTGCTTCATTTGTCTCCATTTTAGATAACATGATCAGTTCATTTTTCTCCTTAGGTTCATTTAATAAGTCCAAGATTATTTTTTCTTCTGGCTGGCAGTTTTTATATTTATCTTCAGGAGGAGGGGAGTCTATGCTAAAACCTAAAGACTCCAAAATATCCTTGCTTGAGGTTATGGGGATAGCTCCTTCCTTAATTAACCAATTGGTCCCTGTTGAGTTTATAGAAAAAACTGATCCAGGCACAGCCATAACATCTTTATTGTAGTCTAAGCCCATACGAGCTGTGATTAAGGAGCCAGATTTTCTTTCTGCTTCAATAACTAAAATAGCCTGAGAAATACCTGCCATCAGCCTATTTCTTTGAGGAAAAGAATAAGGAGTGGCTATAAAGTTGGGTTCAAATTCAGAAATTAAACAACCCCCATTTTTTATAATTTTCTCAGCTAAAGCAAAATTGTTTTTTGGATAAAGAACTCCTTTGTTTAAACCAGATCCAGGGAAGGCCATAGTCACTAAACCAGAATCTATGGCAGACTGATGAGCTATGCTGTCTATACCAAGCGCCAGCCCTGATACTATGACTATTGGATAACCAGACAATCCAGAGATTAGTTTCTGACAAACCTCTTTGCCATAACTTGAGTATTTTCTTGCCCCTACGACTGTTAAGTAAACTAGTTTTTTAGTTGGAATTTCACCCTTTATAAAAAGTTTTTTTGGAGGTTGAGGAATTTCTTTTAAAGACTGGGGAATATTTTTTTCCTCCAACATGTGAATATTGTTTCTCATCATGATAATCATTATATATTACCTATGGCTTAAAAAGACCTTGACTCACCTAATTATTCTTATCCCAGTTAACAAGGCTCAGCCTCTGTCATGATAAAGTCTTTGAGTAAAACTGAACCTTAATCTTAAGAGTTAAAACTAGCATTGAGCGGCCTAGATTGTTATAATAAAAATGTAATGTTGGATATTAAATTTATACGAGAAAATAAAAATCTAGTTAAAGCAGGAGCAGAAAAAAAACACATAGAAGTGGATCTGGATAAGTTGCTAGAGTTAGACCAAAAAAGGCTAGACTTATTAGCCGTAGTAGAAGAACTAAGAGCCAAGCAAAATAAGGCTAGTTTATCAATGGGGGGTAATTTAAATCAAGAAGAAAAAGAAGAGGTAATAAAAGAAATGAGAGCAGTGAAGGAGGAGTTAAGAGAAAAAGAAGAAGAATTGAGAGGTGTAGTAAGTGAGTGGCAGCATCTAATGCTAACTGTTCCTAATATTCCTGATATCTCTGTTCCGGAGGGAGCAGGAGAAGAGGACAATATAGAGATTAAACAATGGGGCAAGAGACCAGATTTTAACTTTGAACCAAAAGACCACATAGAACTAATGACTAAATTAAAAATGGTAGACCTTGAAAGAGGGACGAAGGTTCATGGATTTCGGGGATATTTCTTAACTGGAGACGGGGCTAACTTATCTATGGCTATTTGGAACTATGCTCATGATTTTTTCTCTAAATTAGGATATATACCAGTAATTCCTCCTGTCATAATCAGGAAAGAGACTTTTATGGGAACAGGTTATTTGCCTCAAGGAGAAGAAGATCTCTATAAGACACAAGACGGAGATTTTTTAGCAGGAACAGCAGAGGTTCCTTTAATGGGACTACATCAAGATGAAATTTTAGATAAAAAAGATTTTCCAAAAAAATATTTAGGGTTCTCTCCTTGTTTTAGAAGGGAGGCTGGGAGCCACTCTAAGGATGTTAAGGGCTTAATTAGGGTCAATGAGTTTTATAAATGGGAGCAATTAATTTTATGTGAAGCCTCTCACTCTGAAAGTGTTAAGTACCACGAAGAATTAAATAAAAATGTAGAAAATTTTATAGAGTCATTAGAAATTCCATACCGCACTGTAGTTAACTGCTCAGGAGATCTAGGCTTAGGTCAAGTAAAAAAATATGATGTAGAATTATGGGTTCCTAGGGAGAATAGATACAGAGAAATTGGGTCCGCATCTTATTTTCATGATTTTCAAACTCGCCGATTGAATATTCGCTACAGAGACGAAGACGGAAGATTAAAATATGCTCACTCATTGAACAGTACTGCTATTCCGACTCCTAGAATATTAGTCTCTCTGGTGGAAAATTTTCAGCAGGAAGATGGTAGTATAAAAATTCCAACTGTTTTACAAAAATATTTCGGTAAGGATTTAATTTCATAGTGATATGAGAGGGGCACTAAGATCTCCGAGAATTAAAGAACTGAGGAGGAGGCATCGCAAGAGAAATCTTGGCGTGCTTATTCTTTTTTTAACCTCCTTTATTGTTTTTGCCTTAGGGTTATCTTTATTGCTTCGCATAAAAGGTTTGCAGTTAAATGAAGTAAAGATAACAGGAAATAAAATAATAAATAAAGAAGAAATAGAAGAGTTGGTAAATGGGGAGTTGGATGGAAACTACCTTTTCCTTTTTCCCAAAAGAAACAGTTTAATTTATCCCAGGGTTCAAATATATAACAAACTAATCCTTTCTTTTCCCAGAATTGAAAATCTTTTTATATACACAGAAAAATTAAAAACATTAAAACTAGAAATAGAAGAAAGAGCAGGGCATTGTTTGTATTGCGGAGCAGAAGTGCCAGAAACAAAAGAAGAGGTAGGGGAGAATTGCTATTTTGTAGATCAAGAAGGATACATATTTGACAAAGCCCCTTATTTTTCAGGAGATATTTATTTTAAATATTATAAGAAACTAGAAAATGAAGACCTTGACCCTTCAGGGCTAACTCTGTTGCCAAAAGAGGAGTTTAAGAAATTAAATAATTTCGTAAAAAGAATTAGGGAATTAAAGTTTAATCCAGTTTATTTATCAATAGACTCCAACAATACAGGCCACTTGTATTTAGAGGAAGGAAAAAATCACACAAGTCCAAAGATTATATTTAAGTGTGAAGAAGATCTGGATAAAATATTGGAAAACTTTGATCTAGCTATGAAAAAGATAGAATTTAAGGAGGATATCACCAAGAAATATGATAGTCTTTTATACATAGACACTCGTTTTAAAGATAAGGTCCTCTATAAATTTAACGATTAGATTGTTTAATGAAAAAAATTTGGGAAAAATTACCTAAAAACTTTTTTTGCCTAGCTCCAATGTCAGATGTGACTGACCCTGCTTTTCGTCGTATTTTATCTAAGCACAGCAAGGGAAATAAAGAAAACGATATAGTATTTTGGACAGAATTTGTTTCGGCAGATGGATTAATGAGCGAAGGCAGGAAAGTCTTAAAGAACTATTTATCATATTCCTCAAAAGAAAAACCAATAATAGCTCAACTTTTTACTTCTAATCCAGAGAAAATGAAGCAGGCTGCAGAATATGT
>CAZTAH010000024.1:0-1969 GCA_964611515.1 uncultured Candidatus Saccharibacteria bacterium
ATGATATTGATTTTGATTTTTCAAAATTAAGACCAGCTGGTGCAAGATTAAAAACAATGGGAGGAAAAAGCTCTGGACCTCAGCCCCTAATTGATTTGCTTGGTTTTACTAGAGAGAGAATTTTAAAAAGACAAGGACGACACCTTAGGAATATAGATGCTCACGATATTATGTGTAAGATTGGAGAGTGTGTTGTTTCGGGTGGAGTAAGAAGAAGTGCGCTGATATCCTTATCTGATTTTGATGATCAGGAAATGAGAGATTCAAAAATAGGGCAATTTTGGGTAACTGAACCGCAGAGGATGTTGGCAAATAATTCAGCTGTTTATAATTCTAAGCCAACAGAAACAGAGTTCTTAAAGGAGTGGACTGCTTTAATAGAATCAGGGGCAGGCGAAAGAGGTATTTTTAATAGAGAATCTCTTTATAAAACTTTGCCAAAAAGAAGACTAGAGCTTCCTAAAAATTATATTGGAGAAATGGGAACCAATCCTTGTGGGGAAATTATTTTAAGATCTAAACAGTTTTGTAATTTATCAGAAATAGTGGCTAGAGAAAAAGACACAGAAGCAGATTTGATGAGAAAAATTAGAATTGCTACTATGTTGGGAACATATCAATCTACTTTGGTGAAATTTCCTTATTTAAGCAAAGAGTGGAAAAAGAATTGTGAAGAAGAGAGATTGCTCGGTGTTTCAATAACAGGACAATGGGATAGTAAGATAGCTAGAGAACCTAAGGTATTACAAAAATTAAAAAATGAAGCAATTAGGGTTAATAAAATATACGCCAAAAGATTTGGGATTAATCCGTCTTCCTCTATTACTTGTATTAAGCCGTCTGGAACAGTGTCTCAAACAGTAGACAGTTCTTCTGGTATGCACCCAAGACACTCACCTTACTATATAAGAAGGGTCAGGATTTCTGCGACTGATGCTTTATTTAAAATGTTAAAAGATCAAGGAGTTCCCTATCATCCCGAGACAGGACAAACATTAGAAGAAGCAACTACTTTTGTTTTAGATTTTCCCATGAAGTCTCCGAAAGGGTCAGTCTGTAAAGATGACATAACAGCAATAGAACAATTGGAGCACTGGAAAATAGTTAAATTAAATTATACTGAGCACAATCCATCTGTCACGATATCTGTGGGAGACGATGAGTGGATAAAAGTTGCTCATTGGCTATATCAAAATTGGGATATAATTGGAGGACTTTCTTTCTTACCACGAAATGATCATGTTTATCAGTTGGCTCCATACGAAGAAATAGACGAAAAAACATATAAAGAACTTAGTAGTAAAATGCCTAAAATAGATTTTTCTAAAGTTACAATCTATGAATTAAAAGATGAGACAGAGGTAAAGAAAGAGCTAGCTTGTGTGTCGGGGTCCTGTGATATATTTTAATCTTGCCAAAGGTCTTTATTATCTTTAATTAAATCGCCTCTTCTTTTGAATTGGCGATTTAGCACTTAAGGGTTATAATAAAAAAATGCGAGAAACAATAATTATTTTACTTATATTAATATTTGCAGGCGGAATATATTTTATTTATCATTTTTCCAAAGAAGACAAGACTGGTCCATTGGATGAATTGGCTCAGTGCATAGAAGAATCTGGGGCTAAGTTTTATGGAGCCCACTGGGATATTCCTACACGAAACCAATTGAAGGAGTTTGGTCCGTCAAAAAGACTTCTGCCTTATATAGAGTGTGCAGACGGAGGAGATTCTTTTCAGTTTCAAAGCGAAGAGTGCTCAGAGGTGGGAATAGAAACTTATCCAACTTGGGCCTTTCCTGATGGTAGTTATTATTTAGGAGTTTTAACACCGGAGCAATTAGAAGAAAAAACTAGATGTTGGCAAGAGATCTAGGGTGGTCCTGGACAGTTTTACATAAAGCTAAAATCATAGTATAATATAATTATAAATAAGAGAGGTGTCACATCGGTGACACCTTTTTTCATTT
>CAZTAH010000024.1:2069-5682 GCA_964611515.1 uncultured Candidatus Saccharibacteria bacterium
CGCAGGCAGGGGCCCTTGTTCGTTTTTAGCTTTATGTTACAAGGGCTTATTTATACTCGAAGTACACGATCGTGTAAGTTGAGTATAGAATAAGTATTGCTACATAAGGGTAGAAATGGAAGTGGGGCTTAAAAAACTTCAAGTCCAAAATTCAAAAATAACCCTTGTTTTATAAAGGCCTATTTATACTCAAAGCGCACGATCGTGTAAGTTGAGTATAGAACATGGGTTACAAAACAAAGACAGAAGTAGAAAAAAAGGGAAAGGGCTGGGAATAAAAAATTTTAAATATCGTAGTATTCTTTTTTACTATAACCCCTTGCTAATTTAAATATTTTTAGATTTTTTTGTAATTTCATTTCCTTCAAATAGTCTAGAAATTCTTTTGGTAGTGGAGATGGTCCAACCCACACACTTCTTTGGATCATCACGAAGTGAAATTTTTTTAAATTCCTACGAAGCCAATCTCTTTCATTTCTTCTGCTCTCCTCAATATCATAAATAATCAACAAATCTTTTGGTGAGTTCTCTTTCTTGTCTGTCTCAAGGTTTTTTAAAACATCTCTTTTGTTCTCAAGAAAACTTCTACCCTTTTGAGTTATCACATACTCCCCATCAGGCATTTTTTTTACAAGCCCCTTCTTGGACAAACCAGAGAAACTATTAGCCAGAGACTGATATTTGTAATACTTAAAATCTGGTAAGCCCATAAGATTCAACCTTAACCCTTTGCTTCTAATTGATCTCTTGCTTTGACTTAAATACTCAAGAACTTTTATTTCTATAGTCATATTTTTATATAATAACATTTATACTCGAAGTACGCGATCGTGTAAGTTTAGTATAGATTATGTGTTGTATTATAAGGGTTAAAATGGAAATAAAATTTAAAAAGTATTGAATCTGAAATTCAAAAATAACCCTTGTTTTATAAGGGCCTATTTATACTCAAAGCGCACGATCGTGTAAGTTGAGTATAGATTATATATTGTATTATAAGGGTTAAAATGGGAAATGATAAAGTTTCCTTGGGGAATTTTTGTAGTCTTAGTTATTGTGCTTAGGTTTTCTCTTTTCCTAAGACTTTCTTAGGTGGTTTTTTAAGATTTTTTCTTTTTAGCTCTTAGTGGGCGGAGGCCTGGTAGCATTCCTTTTGTTAAGAAGTCTAAAGTCGCTCCTCCTCCTGTAGAAAGAAAAGTTATTTTTTTCTCAAGTTCTAGTTCAGTCACTAGTGCTACTGTGTCCCCTCCTCCAATTATACTAACTGCTTTACTTTTAGTAATTTCTTTTAATAAGTCTATAGAAGATTGATTATAGCCCTCTTCGTATTTTCCAAGTGGCCCGTTCCATAAAATAGTTTTGGCTTCTTTTATTAGCTCTTTAATTTTTGACACTGTTTCTGGTCCCATGTCTGATATCACTTCACCGCTCTCCACTTCGTCAGACTTCACTGTTCTGTTTTTCTTTCCAGAAGTAACTATTAAGTCTTCAGGGAGGATTAATTTTTTATTTTTCAGGAAGAGAGGAACTTGATAATTTTCTTCTCCTACCAAAGATCTTCCTATTTCATAGCCCTTAGCCCTCAAAAAATCATTTGCTAAGGCTCCTCCAACAAAAACATTATCAGCCAAGCGAAGGAGCTTTTTAATAAAAGGAATTTTAGTTTCAAATTTTGATCCACCTAAAATAAATAGAAATGGTTTTTCGGGTTCAAAAATTTTTGATAAATTGTCTATTTCGCACACTAACTGTAGCCCCGCATAACTAGGAAGATGCTTTGGTAATCCGATAATAGAAGCGTGTTCTCGGTGGCAAACAGAAAAAGCGTCATTGACAAAAATTTCTCCGTAACGAGAAAGACCCCTTGCGAAAGAGGGAAAATTTTTCTTCTCCCCTTCTTCTCTGCGAAGATTTTCCAAAAGCAAAACCTCTCCATTTTTCATTTTAGCTACTTTTAGCTCTGTTTCGTCAGATAAAATTGGATCAGCGACAAATTTAAAATTCTTGATATGTTTTTTTAATTCATTTGCTACGGGCAAAAGACTCTCCTTTCCTTCGCTCCCTAGGTGGGAAATGATAATTACTTTTGCTCCTTTTTTTTGTAGATAAGAAATTGTAGGAATAGTTTTCTCTATTCTAAAGCTGGAAACAACTTTTCCGTCTTTTATTGGGACATTAAAATCTGCTCTTAGTAAAACTCTTTGTCCAGATATTTTTTCTATTTCTTTAATTGTTTTCATTGGTCTAAGTTATTTACTATTTTGCTAAATTTTTCTGGACTCAAACTGTCTCTTCCAACAAGCAAGCCATCTGCTTCTCCTTCAGTCACATATAAATGAGCATTTCTTGGGTTCACCGATCCTCCATACAAAACAGGAGTAGCATTAGAAACATCTTGTCCGAATAAATCTGCTAATATTTTTTTAATAAATATTCTAATCTCTACAAATTCTTCCCTGCTTGCCTCTCTCTCAGCCTCTTTTCCTATTGCCCAAAGAGGCTCGTATGCTAAAATTATTTTTTCTGCCTCAGTTTTTTTCAATCCGGCAAGACTTTCTCTAATTTGCTCTTCAAGAAAAGAGAGGTATTCGCCTTCTTCGTCTCTGCTTTTTTCTCCAACACATAGAATGGGGATTAAGTTAACTTTTAGTAAGTTTTTAATTTTTTTGTTAATTAGTAAATTATTTTCTCCTTTTGCTCTAACTTCTCCGTGCCCGACAATTACATAAGAGACATTTAGATTTGAGAGCATGATCGGAGAAACCTCTCCAGTGTGAGATCCTTTTTCTTGATAAGATACATTTTGAGCTCCTAGTAGAAATTTTTTGGATTTAAACTTCTGGTATAAACTAAGAAAAGGGAAAGGAGGGCAAACTACCACCTTTTTATCTTTTAATTCTGGGAGGTTTTTTTTAATTTGAGAAAAAAGAGTTTCAGCTTCTTTGCTAGTGGCTGGGTTCATTTTCCAGTTAGCAACGATTATTTTATTCATACATATTCATTATAACACAGATCTAAGTGGTTAAAATTTATACACAAGAAAGCATAAAAATAAAAAGAAGGCCCAGGACGGTCCTGTGTACCCTCTTTTTTCTTCTTGCACAGGACGGTCCTGTGTACCCTCTTTTTTCTTCTTACACAGGACGGTCCTGTGTATTGGGATAAATAAGCAAATAAAAAAGGGCGGACAGTAATAACTATGTCCACCCTGGAATGGAGTAGGCTTGCAGAGAAAAGCCTACTCCCGCCATGAAAACCCGAAAGAACTATTTATAGTATAATCTTTTTTTTGTATTTATCAATACCTTGTAGGGTTAGTCATGTAAAATAATACCTTATGTTATAGGGGTCTATTTATACTCAAAGCGCACGATCGTGTAAGTTGAGTATAGAATAAGCATTGCCAGATAAGGGTTAAAATAGAAAAAAGGTTTAGAAAATTTGAAAACTTAAAATCAAAAATAACCCTTGTGTTATAAGGTCAAAAAATCTCTTGGTGTAACAAGACTGACGGCCGTCTGTTTGGTTACCCCTTCCTTGTTTCTAGCTTAGTTTTGTTTGGTGTAACAAGACTGACGGCCGTCTGTTTGGTTACCCCTTCCTTGTTTCTAGC
>CAZTAH010000024.1:5782-6872 GCA_964611515.1 uncultured Candidatus Saccharibacteria bacterium
TTAGTTTTGTTTGGTGTAACAAGACTGACGGCCGTCTGTTTGGTTACCCTCAATAAGCTAATAACCTGTGGGTCTAGGACGGTCCTGTGTAGAGGTGAAAAAAAGCATACACAGGACGGTCCTGTGTACCCTCTTTTTTCTTCTTGCACAGGACGGTCCTGTGTAATGGGATAAATAAGCAAATAAAAAAGGGCGGACAATCTAGTCCGCCCACGGGTCACAGAGACCCGAATAGCCACCATATAGTATAGAAAAGAACTATTTATAGTATAATCCTTTTCTTCTATTTGTCAAGGCAATGGATAATTATTACATCTTCTTAATTTGAAGAAAATCTAGTTCAACAGGGGTCTCTCTTCCAAACATTGCCACCAAAACTTTTACTTTTCCTCTTTCTTCGTCTATTTCATCTACCCTTCCTTCTAGATCCTTAAATGGACCATCAGATATGCTAACCATTTCTCCTAACTCTACATCTATTTGGTGAACGCTCTTCTCATTGTCTCTTTCCATTCTATCAAATAAGTTTTTAACTTCTATCTCATCCAAAGGAACCGGATTAACTCCTGCTCCAACGAAACCAGTTACTCGGGGAGTATTACGAACTACATACCAAGAATTGTCATCCACTATCATGCTAACTAAAACATATCCTGGAAATATTTTTTCTTCCACCTCTACCCTTTTTCCTCCTTTTATTTTTATTTTCTTTTCTATGGGAACAATAACATCAAAAATTTTATCTTTCATTCCCAAGGACTCAACTCTTTGTAGAAGATTTCTCATTACTGCATTTTCATATCCCGCATAAGTATGAACAGCATACCAGTTTTTTTCTCCTTTTATTTCTTGTTTTGCCATATTATTTTGTATTAAAAATTAAGTTTGTAATTAGAAAAGGTTCAACAGAAACCCTAGTCCTCTTTGGAATAGGAAGTCAAACAATCCTAAGTAGTAGGCCACAATTACTGAGACTATCAAAACTGCCACTGTGAAAAAAATTGTTTGTTTTTTTGTAGGCCAAGTGACATTTTTTCCTTCAGCAATAACTTCTTTTATATAATTAGTAATTTTATTCATAAAAAATTAA
>CAZTAH010000025.1:0-6520 GCA_964611515.1 uncultured Candidatus Saccharibacteria bacterium
TACTAGGCCATAAACAAGAACACATTTTTATTCTAATATAAAATAACAGCACTCACACTAAATATCCTATCTATTATTTAGGAGTTCGTCAATTCTTTGGCGATTTTTTTCTCCCATGTCTATTTTTACATCTAGGAAAGGAAGAGGTCTGATCGGCAATTTCTTCTTAAGTTCTTTTCTGAGCTCTCCCAGGTTTCTCTTAATAAAACCATAAGCAGCTTGTTCTTTTTCAGAAGGGAGAACAGATATTAGTAAGATAGCCCTCTTTTTGTCATCCGAAACTTCTACTCTGGTTAGTGTTATTAGAGATGTTGGACCAGCTATTTTCTCTATAAAAAGAGCAGAGATCTCTTTTATGTTTTGTTTTATTTTTTCTTTTCTAAGGTCTGACATTTTACCTAATAACCATATGGTATGCCTCCAAGATGTCACCTTCTGCAATGCTAATGTTTGTTTCTATTTCTAAACCACACTCAAGCCCCTCAGTCATTTCTTTAACTTTAGCCTTATTGTTTTGTAGGCTAACTGTCTTTCCAACCCCAATTTCATTATCTCTGCGAACTATACTGAGTAAACTCTTAAGGGTTATTTTTCCACTCATTACTTTTCCTCCAATAACTTGTTTATTTCTTCCAGACATAAACACCTTAAGGACTTTTAGTTGACCTAAAGTTTCTTTGATTTCTTGTTTCGGCCTTCTTTCTTCCATAATTTCTTTCAGCCAGTCTATTAGCTTATATATGACATCAAATTTCTCCATAACAACATCTAATGATTCTCTCAGGTCTCTTGCTCCCGAATCTTCTTTCACATTAAACCCAACAATAATTCCATTTTTATCAGCTGAGTCCATTTTTATGTCTGATTCACTTATGTCTCCGACTCCTTTCTTTATTATCTTGAAAGTTATTTCTTCATTGTTTATTTTTTCTATTTCTTTTTCTATTGCTTCTATTGATCCCATTGTGTCTGCTTTGATAATTATAGGAATTACCACTTGTCCTTCATTGTGGCTGAAAATTAATGCAGAATTTGTTTTCAGATTTAATTTTTCTGCCTCCTTTATAAAGCTCTCAGCTTCCTTTTTAGTGTAAAAAGAATTAAAAGTATTTCCCACTTCTGGCAAAGAGTTAAAACCAATTAATTTTATTGGAGCAGAAAAAGAAGCTTCTTTAACTGGCAAGCTTAAGCAGTTTTCAAAAATTCTAGTAGTGGCTAGGCTTTCTCCACTAACAACAAACATCCCTGTTTTTAGTGTTCCGTTTTTTATAATACAAGTAGCGCCAATACCTCTTTTAGGGTCTTGATTTGTTTCTATTACCACCCCAGAAGCAGCAGTGTTTCTATTTCCAACCAATTCCTGCATGTCTGCCATTAGCATTATTAAATTTAATAAATCCTTAATACCTGTTCCTTCTTTTGCTGAAATAGGAACAAAAGGGGTGTCTCCTCCCATCCCTTCCAAGTAAATCTCTTTTTCTGCTAAATCATTTTTTGTTCTTTCTATGTTAGCATTTGGTCTGTCTATTTTATTAATAGCAACAATAAAGGGAATATTGCTTTCTTTAATAGTTTGATAGGCTTCCACTGTTTGAGCTTTTACTCCGTCCTCGGCAGAGATAACCAGAATAGCGATATCCGCTACTTGAGCCCCTCTTTCTCTCATTTTAGAAAAAGCTTCATGGCCAGGAGTGTCCAGAAAGGTCAAAAGACGATTTTTAGAATTTTCCTCATCTTTTACTGAGACCTGATAAGCGCTAATACATTGAGTTATTCCCCCTGCTTCCTTTTCTACTATATTTGTCTTTCTTATGTAGTCTAAGAGAGTAGATTTCCCATGATCTACATGACCCATCACAACTATCACTGGAGGCCGTTCTTCAATTTTTTCTTTTTTATTAGGCATAGTTATGAAATAAAATAAAATTAAGAATTAATAACTTTTTTATTTAAGGATTTTTTCAGCACATTTTCTTCTTCTTTGGTTAATTCAATATTGCTCTGTCCCTTAATTATTGGCTTGGCAAATAGATTCATTCTCTCTCTAGTGTAAAGACCAGATAAAATAAGACCATCTCCTTCATCATTGAGAAATGATGTAGAAAAACTTTGATTACCACCAACTTCAGGAAAGGGGTTAAATCTTTCTGTTTCTATGTTTCTAATAGAACGATCAAGTCTTTTGTTTATGACCTCCAAGTCAGAATTAATCTTATCTTTATGCTTATCTAGTTCTTTGCTTTTTAGAGATAGTTCACTAATTAGACTTTCTATATTCTTGACTTTAAAACCAGCAAAAATTCTTTTTAGCCTTATCTCTATGATGAAAATCCACAGCAATATTATTAAAACAAAAAAAGAAAGAATTAAAAATAGGGTGTTGGTTGTCATAAAAAATAAAATTTTCTCTTTAAAAAGAGACAAATTAGTCTTTATTAAATATAAAGGCTTAATAGCCAATAACTTGTTGTAGTATATACTAATGAAGCTTTTTTTACAAATAATAATTATGGTATTATTGAAACATGGGAATTATCAAGAAAAAAGAAGTTTATTTAGACCACGCAGGATGTACTCCTTTAGATAAAAAGATTGCCAGAAAAATATATTCAATTAACAAAAAGGTTTTTCATAATCCTAGTGCTATTCATTTAGGTGGGGTATTGGCCAGGAAGGCAATAGAGAGAGCAAGAGGGGAGATAGCTCAAACAATAAGGGCCCATGGAGACGAGATAATTTTTACAGGAAGTGGAACAGAAAGTGATGCCTTGGCTATATTTGGGGTTGTTAATTTTTTTAAAAGAAATAATCAAAATACAGTTCCCCACATAATTACTTCTACCATAGAACATCCAGCTGTTCTGGAGAATGTTAGATTTTTAGAAAAAAATAATTTAGCAGAAGTGGATTATGTTCAACCAGATAATAATGGCATTATAAGCTCAAAGAGAGTTCAAGAAAAAATAAAATCAAACACTATTTTGATTTCAATAATGTATGCTAATAATGAAATTGGAACAATACAACCTATAAGGGAAATAGCGAAAACAATAAGATTTTTTAAGAAAAACAGAAAAGACCAAGAGGGCAATAGCATCTATCCGTTATTTCATACTGATGCTTGTCAGGCTGTAAACTATCTAGATATTTCCAATGTAGAAAGACTAGGGGTAGACCTAATGTCTTTTAATGGTTCAAAAATTTATGGACCCAAGGGTGTGGGTGTTTTGTATAAAAAAAGAAGGATTAACATAGAGCCACTCTATCTAGGAGGAGGACAAGAGTTTGCCATAAGGTCGGGAACAGAAAATGCTTCTCTTATAGTAGGTCTTTCTCTGGCTTTAAAGAAAGCTGAAAAAGATAAAAAGAAAGAAAGCGAGAGGTTGAGTAAGTTAAGAGACTGTGCCATTGGTTATATTTTAGACCTGAGTAAAGATTTTTCTTTTGAAATAATTTTAAACGGAGACCCAAAAGACAGGTTGCCCAACAACATAAATATTTCTATTTTTGGAATACCTAGCGAAGTCTTAGTCTTAGAGTTATCAGAAAGAAGGATAAGTGTTTCAGAGAAAAGTGATTGTAAAAGTGGAAACTCAGGTTTTTCTCATGTACTAAAATCTATTTATGGTAATAAAAAAGAATTAGAAAACATTGGATCTTTAAGAATTACTTTAGGAAGAAAAACAAGAAAAAAAGATATAAAGTATCTAATTAAATCTTTAAGGGAAATATTAACTAAATATGAACCCTGGAAAGACTAAACATTAGACTTTTTGACCTAAATGTTATATATAATAAGTAGGACTAGGATAATTTTACTATCTTAGGTAAAATGTGATAATTATAAAACTTATAATCTAGAAATGCCTCCATTTAATAATTTTACAACTAAAGCAAAAGAAGCAATCCGACGAGCCCACGAGCTAGCAATAGAAAGAGGTCAGGGTAATGTTGGGGGACTGCATCTTCTCATCGCCCTTATAGCACAGGACGATTCTTTGGTTATTTCTATACTGGAAAAAATAGAGACGGACACACTGTTATTGACAGATCAAGTAATGGAATTAATAGAAGGACCAGAGGATAGGGATACCGTATCTCTTCCCCCTTCTCTTCAGGTTTTTTTAACTCAAGACTTAGTTCAAGCGATAGAATACTCTGTAAAAGCAGCTACCTCTCTTGGAGACGAATTTGTTTCCACGGAGCATTTGTTTTTAGGGTTATTAGAATCAACTGGGGAAGCAAGTAAACTACTTAAGCGATTTAAAATAGAGAAAGAAAATGTTTTAAATATATTAGAGACACTAAGAAAAAAACGAGGGACAGAAGCAGATCTACCAAAGAAGCCCAGGTTGCTTTCTAGGTACACTAGAGACTTAACAGCTCTAGCTAGAGAGGAAAAACTAGACCCAGTAATTGGGAGAGATTCTGAGATAATGAGAATGATGCAAATTCTTTCTCGCAGGACTAAAAACAATCCTATTTTAATAGGAGAGGCCGGAACAGGGAAAACAGCAGTAGCTGAGGCTCTAGCTATTAGAATCGCAAAGAATGATGTCCCAGAAAGCTTAAAAGAAAAAAGAGTAGTTTCCTTAGACCTAGGTCTTTTGTTGTCAGGGACAAAATATAGAGGTGAGTTTGAAGAACGACTAAGGGGTATAATGAAAGAAATAGAAAGATCTAGTGGTGAAATAATTTTATTTATAGACGAGATACATACTATTGTTGGGGCTGGATCATCAGAAGGATCACTGGATGCCTCTAATATGTTAAAGCCAGCACTAGCAAGAGGAGAACTGAAAGCAATAGGGGCCACGACCTTAAAAGAATATCAAAAATATATTGAAAAAGACCCAGCTTTAGCTAGAAGATTTCAGCCTGTCTACATAGATGAACCCTGCTTAGAAGATGCAGTGGCTATTTTACGAGGTCTAAAAGAAAAGTATGAACTTTTTCACGGAGTGAGAATAACTGATGATGCAATTTTAGCTGCAGTTAATTTAAGTGCTAGATATATAACTAGTAGATACCTGCCAGACAAAGCTGTAGATTTAATTGATGAAGCTTGTTCATCTTTAAGGTTGGCCCTAGAAAATAAGCCAGAAATTCTGGAAGACACGGATAGGAAAATAATGAGATTTGAAGTAGAAAAAAAGGCACTAGAAAAAGAAATAGAAAGATCCAAAGGAGGGGAGAATATGAAAACTCAAAAGAAGAGACTGAAGGACATTGAAAAAGAGATAGCAAACCTGAAAGAAGAAACGAAAGAGATAGAATTAAAGTGGAGAAATGAGAAAGAAACTGTAATGAAAATTAGAGAAATTAAAAAAGAACTGGAGTCACTAAGAATAGAAGCAGAGAACTCAGAAATGAGAACTGACCTAGAAAGAGCAGCAGAAATTAGGTATGGAATGATTCCTGATTTACAAAAAAAACTGGAGAAAAAACTTTCTCGTCTTAAGAGATTGCAAAAATCAAGAAGAATACTAAAAGAAGACATAACAGAAGAAGACATTGCTGCTGTTGTGTCTAGGTGGACTAATATTCCACTTGAAAAAATGATGGAGGAGGAGTTGGAGAAATTAGCCAAGATGGAAAACTCATTAAGGAAAAGGGTTATTGGTCAAGATGAGGCAATTAAGAAGATTTCAGATGTAGTCAGAAGAAGCCGAGCGGGAATATCAGACCCAAGTAAGCCGATCGGATCTTTTATCTTTTTAGGACCAACAGGGGTAGGAAAAACAGAGCTAACTAAAGCCTTAGCTGAATTTATGTTTAATGATGATAAGGCCTTAGTAAGGGTAGACATGAGTGAGTTTTCAGAAAAGCATAGTATTTCTAAGTTAATAGGATCTCCTCCAGGATATGTTGGCTATGATGAATCAGGAGGGCTGACTGAGGCTGTTCGCCACCGCCCTTATTCTGTTGTTTTATTTGATGAAATAGAAAAAGCACACCCTGAGGTATTAAATGTGCTTCTACAAGTTCTAGATGACGGAAGGCTAACAGACGCAAAAGGAAGGGTTGTTAATTTTAAAAACACAATTATTATTCTTACCTCAAATCTAGGGTCTAATTTTATAGAGAAGATGGAGTCTATTGGTTTTCAATCTAGTACTGAAGAGCAAGAATATTCTAAGACTAAAGAAAAAGTCCTAGAAGCTCTGAGAGGCTTCTTTAGGCCAGAATTTCTAAACAGGCTGGATGAAATTATTGTCTTTGATATTTTATCAAAAGAGGTGATAAGAAAAATAGTAGATATTAAGATAAAAGAAATTAAAGAAAGAATTAAAGACAAAGGATTTAATCTAAGTTTAAGCACAGAATCTTTAGACCTATTAGCACAAGAAGGATATAATCCTCATTATGGAGCGAGGCCTTTAAATAGATTAATTCAAGAGAAAATTCTTAATCCAATAGCAATGAAAATTATCTCTAAGTCAATAAGCAAAGGGGGAACTCTGTATGTGACAGTAAAAAAAGGTGAGATTAAAATAGAGGACAAAAAAAGAAAAACATC
>CAZTAH010000026.1:0-6166 GCA_964611515.1 uncultured Candidatus Saccharibacteria bacterium
CCCTTATTAAAAACCACCCCTCAGGGCTTATAATAAGATTACATTTTTTGCAGATTAAAGTCAATAAGAGTTATTATAAAAGAAAAAAGACCTTTTTTGAGGTCTTTTTTCTTTTATAATTAATTTATTTTATCTCATAGGTTAGAGAAATGTTTGAATGAATCTTGTTCTCTCCCATAGGTAAAACTGGAGCCTCTTCTGCTATTGATCCTACTGCCATTTGTTTCATTCCCATATCGTAGGAGTCATAAGATGCTTCGTTGTAACGATAGAGCATATTTCCTCCTTCTGAAAAATCTACTATCTTCACTAACCGAACCCCCAGATCCTTAGCTAAAACCTTTGCTTTTTCTTTAGCATCTTCTATTGCCAGGGCTCTTGCTTCTGCTTTATACCCTTCTTCGTCCTCAATAGAAAAATTAGGTCCATCCACATTATCAACTCCTGCTTCTGCTAAACCGGTCCGGATTTTATTAGCATTGTCTATGTCTCTAATTTTTACTTCAATTGATTGAGACGCAACAAAGCCTGCCAACACTCTTTCTGTTGGGCAATATGATCCAATACATCCAGCTTTTTTCTCATAAACATATCTTGGATAAATTCCTCCGTAGGTAGATTTTATATCTTTACTTTCTATATTTTCTTCTTCTAAGTATTTTACTACTTCTTTAATAGACTCATTTAAAAGCTCTTGAGCTTTAACTGAAGTCTTGTCCTCTTTTTCTAAATAAATATTAAGGTTGGCTATATTAGAGGTAGCAACAACTTCTCCCTTTCCACTTACAGTTATTCTGCTATAGGAAAAATCATCTCCAAAACCACCCTTTACTTCTCCGACTATTTTTGTAACAACGAACAATGAAATTATAATAAATAATGCAAACAAGGAAACATTTAATTTTTTGTCTTTTTTTATTTGTTCCATAATAGAAAATTATATCATATCTGAAAGAAAAGAAAAAACCCCATTTTAAGAGGTTTTTTCTTTGTCTTGATTATTTTATTATATCCAACAGCTCAACTTCAAAAATTAGTGTAGAGTTAGCAGGGATATTTCCAACTTCCCTTGCTCCATATCCTTTTTCTGGAGGAATTACTAGAGTTTTCCTTTCTCCTATTTTCATTCCTGCCAAGCCTTCATCCCAACCAGCTATTACTTGCCCTGCTCCTAGTGTAAAAATAAATGGCTCTACATGATTAAATTCTTCCAGTACATTTGAATCAAAGACAGTCCCATCTTCTAGACGACCTATGTAATTCATGGAGAGAACATCTCCCTCTCTGGTTACTCTTTCCATATTATTTTGAGAGACATCAAAAACATCTTCCATTCCTTCGTTAATATATCCCATTTCTTCTTCTGGACCATAGTATCCATTGTCATCTAAGGCCTGCTCTTGATCTGCTGTTTCTTCAAAAGAATGTTCAGTATTTATCCAGCCAGTTGGATCTTCTTTTTCTTGCTTATTTAACAAAAAATAAATAACTACGCCAACTAAAATAACGATAAAAATAAAAGAAATAATGACGCCAATATTTTCTTTTTTCTCTTTCTTCATATTTAAGAAAATTATAATTAATTATTGCCTAATAATGCTTATACTATATCATTATTTTACTGAAATAAGAAGCCCCGCAATTTTTTGCAAAAAATTGCGGGGCATTTCTTGTTTTTTTAATTTTATTTGTGACTTTCTATAATGGAGGCGGCGACACTCTGAGGGACAACATCGTATCGTAGAAACTCCATTGTAAAGCCTGCTCGTCCTTCTGTCATAGAGCGAAGGGTTGTCATATAGCCAAACATTTCGGACAAAGGAACGATAGCTTTAATAGCTTGGTTCATTCCCCTCTCCTCAGTTCCTTCTATTAGTCCTCTCTTAGATGACAAGTTTCCTGTAACATCTCCCAAGAACTTATCAGGAGTAACAACTTCTACTTTCATCATCGGTTCTAGAATAACTGGCTGAGCTTGTTTACAAGCATCTTGAACAGCGACAGAAGAAGCAATCTTGAAAGCCATTTCATTAGAGTCCACTTCGTGGTAAGAACCATCATACAGATCTACGGAAACATTAACTAATCTAAATCCTGACAAGACTCCCCTGTCTAGACCTTCCCTGAATCCTTTTTCACAAGCTGGAATATATTCTTGAGGAATAACTCCTCCTTTAATGTTGTTGATAAATTCAAAACTACCATCTCTTCTGACATTTCTAGGAAGACTTCCTTCGTCTAGCGTTGTATCCATTGGATTAACCTTAATTTTAACATGTCCATAGTTACCTCGTCCTCCAGACTGTCTAATATATTTTCCTTCTGCTTCACCGCTTCCCATAATTGTTTCTCTGTAAGAAACTTGAGGTCTTCCAACATTGGTCTCTACATTAAACTCTCTTTTCATTCTATCTACAATAACCTCCAAATGAAGCTCTCCCATTCCGGCAATGATTGTCTCATTGGTTTCTTGATCTGTAGATACCTTAAAAGTAGGATCCTCTTGTGCTAGTCTGGACAATGCCATTCCCATTCTCTCTTGGTCTCCTTTTGTCTTTGGCTCAACTCTTAATTGAATTACTGGTTCAGGGAAATCTATTCTATATAACTCTATTGGGTGGCTTTCGTCACAAATCGTATCTGATGTTACTGTGTCTTTAAGCCCAACTGCTGCTGCTATTTCTCCAGCATATACTTTTTTCACTTCTTCTCTATCGTTAGCATGCATTCTTAAAATTCTTCCAATTCTCTCTCTGTTTCCAGTTCTAGGATTGTAAATATAACTACCAGATTCTAGTGACCCAGAATAGACTCGGAAATAAATTAATTGTCCGACAAATGGATCAGTGGCTATCTTGAAAGCTAGAGCAGAGAAGGGCTCGTCATCTGAGGAACGACGAACTTCTTCTTGTTCATTATTTGGATTAATTCCTGTTATAGGAGGAATGTCTGTTGGGCTAGGAAGATAATCAACAACTGCATCTAAAACTAGCTGAACTCCTTTATTTTTCAACGCTGTTCCTGTGTAAACTGGAAAAATATCATTAGCTATTACAGCTTTTCTTAAAGCTGCTTTTAATGTAGGAAGATCTGGGGTTTTTCCTTCTAAGTATTCTGTCATTAGAACTTCGTCTTGTTCTACTATTTTCTCAATCAATTCGTTGTGATATTTCTCGGCCTCCTCTCTTAAATCCTCAGGTATTTCTTTTTCTATCACCTTCTCTCCCATTGCTCCTTCAAAATGATAGGCTTTCATTTTTAGCAAATCAATCACTCCTTCAAAGTTTTCTTCAGCCCCAATAGGCAGTTGCATTCTGACTGCTTTTTTACTTAGTCTTTCTAATATAGTGTTAAAGGAGTTTTCAAAAGAAGCTCCTGTTCTGTCCATTTTATTTATTAAACAAATTCTTGGAACATTGGCCTCATCCGCATATCGCCAGTTGGTTTCTGACTGAGGTTCCACTCCTGCTACTCCATCAAAAACAACAACAGCTCCATCTAGAACACGCAAAGATCTTTTAACCTCAACAGTAAAGTCAATGTGCCCCGGAGTGTCAATTATATTAAATCGGTGTTTAAGGTTCTTGTTTTCTAAATCATAAGTTGGGGTCCAGAAACAAGTAACAGCAGCGGAAGTGATTGTTATTCCTCTTTCTTTTTCTAGTTCCATCCAGTCTGTAACTGATTCTCCGTCGTGAGTTTCTCCTACCTTATGAGACATTCCAGTGTAAAATAAAACTCTTTCACTGGTGGTGGTCTTACCAGCATCTATATGAGCGATAATTCCAAAATTTCTAACTTTTTCTAATGGGTAATCTCTTTGCATATTTGTAAATTAAATTATTAAAATAAAAAAGACTTGTACTAAGTCAATTGTTTATAAAATATATAACATTATACCCTTTTTTGCAAGAAAAATAGCCTTCTTTACCAAGCAAAATGAGCAAATGCCTTGTTGGCTTCTGCCATCCTATGAGTGTCTTCTTTTTTCTTAACAGCCACTCCTTCATTTTTAGAAGCAGCAATTAATTCTTCTGCTATTTTTTTATGCATAGGAGCTCCTTTTCTGCTTCTGGCAGCTTGAACAATCCAACGAATCGCTAATGTGTTTCTTCTCTCAGGCCTCACTTCTTTTGGCACTTGATAATTAGCCCCTCCTATTCTTCTAGATCGCACTTCAACTAAAGGACTAGCGTTTTTTATTGCAGTATCAAAAATTTCTAAAGGATTAGGGTTTCCTGTTTCCTCTTTAATAATATCAAAAGCTTTATAAACTGCCTTTCTTGCTAATTCTTTTTTTCCATCTAGCATTAAGTTGTTTATAAATTTTGCTAGTTTTTGAGAATTATACATTACATCTGGCTGAACTGTATTTTTATTTTTTATTTTTTTTCTCATTTTTATCTTCTTCTTTTAGTTTGCTGAATTAATTCCTATATTATTCTGTAGGTTCTGGTGCAGCTTCTGTTGAAGGCGCTGATCCCGCAGAGGCAGATACTCTTCCCCCTCTTTTTGTTCCATATCTACTTCTTGATTTTTTACGACTTTCAATTCCTGCTGTATCTAGTCTTCCACGAACAATATGATATCTTACTCCAATTAGGTCTTTAACCCTACCTCCGCGGATGGTGACAACTGAGTGCTCTTGTAAGTTGTGGCCCTCTCCTGGAATATATGCAGTAACTTCCATTCCATTAGTCAATCTGACTCTGGCAATTTTTCTCAATGCTGAGTTCGGCTTTTTCGGTGTAGTGGTAGTAACTCTTGTGCAAACGCCTCTCTTAAATGGGGATGGATAAAAAACTGGCTTATTCTTTTGAGAATTAAACCCTCTTGCCAAAGCTACTACTTTACTTTTGGCTTTAGTTTTTTTACGGCCCTTTCGGACTAATTGATTAATTGTAGGCATTTTAAATAATTTGTTTTTATTTTGTATATTATACTTGCTTACCCTCTTGTTGAAAGTGTAAAAATAAACAAAAATAGTCTTAAATGACTAGTCAAAATACTTTACTATAAGAAGGGCAAAAAAGCAAGTACTTTTTGCCTTAAATGAAGATGTTCTCATAGACTAAGTGGTAGAAAATAAATGGCAAGATGGTTTTTGAGATTAATTATTTCCCTCAGCTGAAAATCCTGAAGTTAGAAAAAAGGAAGCCCGGTAAGAAGTGTGAAGACACTGAAAATTACAGGAGCTATATATTTCCAAAGAAAAAGAATAAAGAAAACTAAAATGAAAAGACTCCAGCGAGAAATGAACATTTTCATTTTCATAAAACGACTAGGGAGAAGGGAAAACAGGACCTTAGAGCCATCTAAAGGAGGAATTGGGATCATATTAAATAGGGCTAAAACTAGATTTATCAAAACTATGATTGAAGTAATTTCATAAAAAGGATTTATGTTGAAAGATTCTGTTAGAAGAGGGACACCAAAATGAATCGCAGTTCTTATAACAATTGAAAAAAGTATTGCCATTAAAATATTGGCTAGAACTCCAGAAATAGCTACCACTAGCTCGCTATATTTCCATTTTCTTAAATTATTAGGATTATAAGGAACTGGTTTTGCCCAACCAATAACAAAGCCGGCTTTACTTAAAACTAATAGAAGAGGCAAAACAATAGAGCCAAATAAGTCTAAGTGTTTAATTGGATTTAGCGTCAATCTTCCTCTTAAATAAGCAGTCTTGTCTCCTAGCAGATAAGCAGAATAACCATGGGCCACCTCGTGAATGACTACAGACATAATTAAGACTATAATATAAAATAAGCTATCAAATCCTGACATATAAAATATTTAATAAAAAAAAGAAAACAAAAAATAGTTTGCTTTGTTATAAAATATATGATAGCATAATTTCACATATGGCAAAAGTTTGTGCGATAACTAAAAAAAGTTCAATAGTTGGAGGAGGATACTCTAATGTTGTTCGTGCTACTAAATTTAATCCGACCGGAAAGGTGCGAAAATATGCCAACCTTCAGAAGAAAAGAATTTATGTTCCGGAGTTGAAAAAATACTTTACATTAACCCTGTCTACCAGAGCAATTAAGACAATCAATAAAAATGGAGCTTACGCTACACTAAAAAAAGCAGGGATTATAGAATAGGAGAAAAAATTGAGACGAGGTATTAATGGCACAGAATTAATTCTGTGTTTTTT
>CAZTAH010000027.1:0-4740 GCA_964611515.1 uncultured Candidatus Saccharibacteria bacterium
TAATTTTTTTATTAATAAAGATGATTTTTTTATTAACTTTTATATCTTATTAAAAACACAACATTTCCACACTCTTATTAATACTATTTTAACATAATTCTAACCCTTTCTATTTCTTGTAATAATGATGGATCTGTTTTTAATTCTTTCTTTATTTTTATATAAGAATGCATAACTGTAGTATGATCTCTATTTCCCATCTTTTGACCAATTAAAGGGTATGATATACCATAATCTTCTCTTAATACATACATAGCCACTTGTCTAGCCCTAACTATTTCTTTTCTTCTTGTTTTCTCGTAAATAGATTCTTCAGGAACTCCAAATTGATCAGAAACAACTTTTACAATATCTTTAACTTCAATATTCTTTTTTGGTTTAATATTATTTTTAATTAAATTTTTAACCTCAAATAAACTTAAGGTCTTATTTTTTAACTGACTTTGATATATAACAGTGTTTAGACTACCCTCTAACTCTCTAATATTTCCATCTAGAGATTCTGCTAAATAAGAAACAACCTCTGGTTCAAATATACAACTAGTATCACTAAATTTAGCCTTGATTATAGCCACCCTTGATTCATAATCTGGCTCAGTTATTTGAACAGTCATACCAGAAGCAAATCTAGATTGTAATCTCTCCTCTAATCCTTGTATGAAATTAGGGTGCTTATCTGATGAAAAAATAATTTGCTTATTATTTTCATATAAAGTATTAAATAAATGAAATAATTCTTCTTGGGTTTTATCCATTTTTGAAATAAATTGAATATCATCCATTATAAAAACATCATACTTTCTATATTTCTCTTTAAAAGCATTTGGGTTTTTATTTTGAATAGAATTAATGTAATCAATAGCAAATCTTTCCAAACTAACATAATATATCTTCTTTGAGGGATATTTTTCCTTCATACTATTACCAATAGCTTGGATCATATGTGTTTTACCCAAACCAGTTCCACCATAAACAAAAAACGGATTGTAGTTTTGACCAGGGTTATTTAAAATAGCTTGAGAAACAGCATAAGCTAATTCATTAAAAGGACCCACAATAAAGGAATCAAAAGTGTATCTAGGATTAAGGTTGTTCTCTTTGTTTATATAAAAATCATTTAGGGGCAGCTCTTTGTTTATTGTGACAGATTTTTCAACAGACCCTTTTTCTTCTTTTTTTCCAAAATCCTTATTAATAATATATTCAACCCCCCTTATTTCACTGTTGTTATTTATTAATACTTTTAAAATTAACTTATGAAACTTGTTATATAACCAATCTTTAACAAATTCATTTGGAACTCCTAAGTAAATAATTCCATTTTTTTCTTTAATAATAGTGGTATTTTTAAACCAAGTAGAAAAATTTGCCTTAGAAATATTAAGCTCTATTTCCCCCAAGCATTTATCCCAAAGTTCAGTAGTTTTCATTTCTTATTATAAGGTTATCCACTAATTTTTATTAATCGACTTTTAAAAATAATCATTATTCTATATAAATAAGTTATTGAATTTCATTATAACCCTTTTCTTAAATTCACAATAATTTTATATCTTAATTAATATGTGAATATCGTGTGGATACCCTTTTTAAATAAATTGATTTATTGTTTAATTTAGTATATATTCTTATATATGTCTGAAACATATCAACCAAAAAGAAGAAAAAGAGCAAGAACTCATGGGTTTCTAGTTAGAATGAGGACAAAATCTGGAAGAAGAATAAACAATGCTCGTCGCAAGAAAGGACGAAGCAATGTTTCTGTTAAAAAATAAAATGCTTCCCAAAGAAAAAAGGGTGATAAGAAAAGATTTTGATATCTTGATTAAGGATGGAAAAATCCTACACTCACCGCTTTTTTTATTTTATTTTCTAGAGAGAAAAGATATTAAACTAGGAGTGGTAGCGCCAAAAAAGATTTTTAAAAAAGCAACCCATAGAAATAAATATAAAAGAATTGTTTTTAATATCTTAAAAGACCTTGATTTTAAGAAAGGGTCAGGTTTTTTTGTTTATAAAAAAGGATCGGATGGTGCTGAAAAAAAAGAAATAGAAAAAGATGTTATTTATCTGCTTAAAAAATCAAATTTAATTTAAAATGAGTAAGTTTTTTATTTTTTTAATAAATACCTATCAAAAAACCCCAATAAAGTCACATTTTTCTTGTAGGTTTACCCCGACTTGTTCAGAGTACACCAAGCAAGCAATTTTAAAATATGGGCCAATTACAGGCATTAAAAAAGGTTTTTTAAGAATAATTCGTTGTCACCCTTGGCAAAAAAAATACTACGACCCACTTGTTTAAGATTTGAGTTTTAGTCTTTTTTAAGATACAATAAGCCAATGAGTGCTTTGTGGAATAATTTACTCTATCAACCAATTTACAACCTTCTGGTTTTAATTGTGAACAATATTACTTTTGGTGATGTTGGTTTTGCTGTTATTTTGGTAACGATAATTGTTAAATTAATTTTATCTCCCCTTGCTATAAAATCTACCAAGAGCCAGATAATGATTAAAAAAATAGAACCGGAATTAAACAGGATAAAAAAAGACTATCCCAATAAAGAGGAGCAAGCTCAAAAAACAATGGATTTGTATAAGAAGCACAAAATTAATCCAATGTCAGGATGCTTGGTTGTTATCTTACAAATGCCAATTATTTTTGCGCTATATCATGTTTTTCAAAAGGGCTTATTAGTAAACACAGAAACCATTTATTCTTTTGTAAGAATACCAGAGTTTCTAAATACTAATTTTCTTGGTTTCATAGACCTAGCTGAAAAAAGCATATTATTAGGGGTTTTTGCTGGGTTGGGTCAATTTGTCCAAGCATTTTTGCTTTCTAGGAAGAAAAAGGAACCAGAAATAGAGATTGTTTCTGAGGTGCCAAAAAAAGAAGAAATTAAAACTCCTGTTTTTCAAGATCAAATGGCAAAAAGCATGGAGACCAATATGAAATATTTTCTTCCGGTTCTTATAGGAATTATTGCATCAAGAGTTTCAGCAATTATCGCTTTGTATTTTATAACAACTAGTGTTTTCAGTATAATTCAAGATTTAATTATTCGTCGTAAGATAGAAAAGAAAAATGGATAAAAAAGAAATAGAAAAAATTAAAGAGATAATAAAAAATATCTTTAGATTTGCTTCTTGCTCAATAAATGAGCTTAATTTTACCGAAGAAGGCGGATCCTTTTGGTTTTTAATAGAAACAGATGATTCTGGTTTTATGATAGGACGAGATGGAGAAACACTTAAGGCAATTAATTATTTAATTCAAAAAATAGCAGGAAAAGAGTTGAAAGAAGAGGATAACAAGAAAAGTTTTTTTATAGACATTAATGGTTATCAGAAAAAAAGATTTGAGAGTCTTAAAAACATAGCACATATGATGGCAGAAAGAGCCAGGTACTTCAAGAGTAATGTAGAAATAGAGCCAATGCCCTCTTATGAAAGAAGGATAATTCATCTTTTTTTAGAAAATGAGAAAGATATTATTACAGAGTCAGAAGGATTTGGAAAAGAAAGAAGGGTTGTAATTAAATACACTGGAGGCATTGGGGTTTAGAAAAAAGAAGGTTTTTAATATAAATTAAGACCCCAAAAAAGGGAGTCTTTTTTATTTGTCATAAATAAAACCATTTCCTCGTTATCTAAAAACAAGTCCACTGCATCAATGGGTGTGTGGTCGGTGGAATTAGCAATAACTCTTTTTGATAAAAAATCAGTGTTGATTTCAACAAAGATGTCATCAAAAGAAATTTTCCCCTGATACCAAATATCAGGATAAATAATACCACTTATTTTATTGGGCAGAGCGCAGTATAAATAAATGTTGTCATTAGACCAAATACATTTTTCCGCCAAACCAAAAACATCTAATTCTGTTTTTGATTTGTCTTTGTTGTTGAATATGCCTAATTTTGGCCCCTGGTTGGTTGAATAACTATATAAAACACGAGATCCGTCTGGGCTAGGGTTAGATGTTAAGCCGAGAATGTTACCAAAAAGCTTAGTGAATTTTTTATTTCTAGTGTTTAAAACATAAGTACTTCCTTCAGCGAAAAAGGAGGCCTTTGAGGTGAGGTAGACATTTTCATTGTTATCCCAGGCAGACAACCATTCAGTAAAGGGAGAGCTAAAAACCTGTGTTTTTTGAGTGTCCTCAAATTTTTTAGTGTAACCTATAATAGAATTATTATTTTTTACTAGATAAAAGAGCCTAGAGTTATCATTGGGCAGGCTTATGTCAACCACTCCGGTGGGAAGATATTCTCCTTTTGACCGACCCATTGTTCCAATGAAACTACTAATCTGATTGGTTGTAGATAAGTATCTATACACAACAGTGTCTCCGGTTTGATTAAAGTGAGCATCATTAATTGGAGGAGTAGTAGAGTTTGAGATTTTTTGCTCCTCCATGTTGTCTAGGTATTTTCTATAAATATGACCATTTCTCTTTTCTACATAACGAACAGCAGGAACGATTTCAAACATCTCTCTTTCTTCTGTTGTTGTTTTAAAAAAGAAAGGACTTGTTTCTTCATCTATTTGCCCCGTAACAGATAGGTTGTTTATTTTTTGAAAATCTTCTATGGCTTTTTTAACAGATGATCCAAAGCTTCCATCTACAATCAAGGGAGGATCAAGAAACAAGAATTCATTTAATTTTTTTTGGATCTCCTTGCGGCCAGATTCAGTTGATGGGTCTAGTGCTGTTTTAATTTCTCGCGGAGG
>CAZTAH010000027.1:4840-6106 GCA_964611515.1 uncultured Candidatus Saccharibacteria bacterium
AAAACTGTCATTATTACGCTTATTATTAATGTTCTTTTTTGTTTATTTGACATAGTCTTGTTTATTTAATTATTACAGATATTCCCCTGCTAACATAGGGTTGAAGGGCTAAGATGTCAGAGTTGGTTAGTCTAATACAGCCATTTGTTCTACTTAGGGTTCCGTCTTTGTTTCCATGAATGCCAATCCCTCGAGAGTTGCCATCTTCTCCGACTGGATCTAGCACCCAAAAAGCCGCTCCCATATTAGAGTTACCACTACTACAATAAGCTCTGTTTTCTCCTTCCACTTGATGGATAGAAACAATTTTCCACCCCCCTTTTGGTGTTTTCTTGTCCTGAACCTTTCCTTTTCCCTCCTCAGCATAACCATTTACCCCCGGCATCATTCTTGTCTCATATCGCTCTGAAGTATTACTTTTTTTTATAAGAACAGTAAAGGTGTTTGAGTTAGAGTTTACTTCAAATTTATCAATAACCCACCCGTCGTCCCTTAGTTTTTTAACAGCATCGGTTATTTTTGAATTAACCGGAGCCTCTGTTTTGTATGTAGCACTTTGGTTTTTGCACTCATTGTCCGTTGTTCCGTCTCCAGAATCAGGAAAAATAAGAGTGGTTTGCTTAATAAACAAACCCCCCTCTCCTGTTAAACTAGGACTAATGGTATTTAATATCACAAAAGAACTAAGAGCAATTAAAAGACCAAGGAGAGCATTAGTTATCTGTTCCTTTGCTTTGGTTTTAGTAAAAATAGACTCTTGTCCCATATACTGTATCCCTGCAACAATTAACATAATTACAGCCAAGGCTGAAATAATACCAATAGCAAAAAGAAACATTTGATTAAGGTATCCTCCAACAAAATTAGGATCTTTGGGATCAATACTAGCATGTGTGTAGTCCCCCAAGGGGGCAAGTAGTTGATAAGAGGAGTCGTCTGATATTGTTGTGCTTCCTGTCCGCGGGTTAACATTGTATGCTGGTTGGTCGCCCTGATTTCCTCCTTGCTCTTGGTTCACTCTTATTCTAACACTCCTCTCTATGTCAAAATCATAATTTCTCTGACCAACAATTAGGGTATAATTGGAGTCTTCTTCCGGGGAAACAGTTTTTTCTCCACTGAAACCCAACGTATCCTCTATTCCTGTTATTCTAACCCAATCACAGTTTTCTGTTTCCCACTTTAGCGTGGTGGATCCTCCTTTGGTTATAGTATTTTCCTCTGCCGAAAACATTATAATATTGCAAGTAGGATTAAGTTCTTCAG
>CAZTAH010000028.1:0-5911 GCA_964611515.1 uncultured Candidatus Saccharibacteria bacterium
CAGATGGATCAAGCAAGACAAAGAGTTTGACTGTTAATGTTAATCCGTATGTTCCCGAGGAGAAAAAGATTTGTACAATTAATAGTTTTAATGTAGATAGAGATGTTGTTAACAGGGGAGAATATGTAACCATTAGCTGGAATACCACTAATTGTCTAACTATTAATATTCCAGGAATTGGTTATGGCTTATCTCAAAGTGGGTCTAAGACAATAGCAATGATGTCTTCTAAAGACTACACTCTTAGTGCTCATTCCTTATCCTCACCATTTCTTGTTCAAAGCAAACTAAGTGTATCCGTATTAGAAAAAACTATTCCTCCTGTCTCTGCTTGTGTAATAAATAGTTTCACTTCTGATAAAAACTATGTGAATGAGGGAGAGCTTGTAACATTAAGATGGAACACCAATAATTGTACTAGTGTGAACCTTTCTGGCACTGGAATTGTTGGAAATACCGGTAGTTTAAACATAAGGCCCGTTGGAAACACTAATTATGTTCTAAGTGCTTACGGATCAGATGGGTCAACTCAGACCAAAAACCTAACAATCAATGTTAATCCTTACATCCCACCTGCCTCTTGTTCAATTTCTAACTTCTCAGCTAGCAATTACACAATCAATGAAGGAGGTTCTACAACACTAAACTGGACAACTAATAATTGTGCTAATGTTAGTATTTCAAATCTTGGAAATGTTGGATCAACAGGAAGCTTAACTGTAAGACCAAATGTTGATACGAATTATGTTTTAACAGCTTATGGTTCAGATGGAAAACTAACACAACGAGACTTAAGAATATATGTAAACAGAGAATCAAGTAGGTCTTGCTATGTAGAAATTTCAACCAGAAATCCTGATATTTACAAAGGAGACTATGCAACACTAGAGTGGAACTCTTATGGTTGTTATGATGTTAAAATCACAGACCTAGGATATGTTTCTAACTCTGGAAGCAAAAGGGTATATCCTACTAAAAACACAACATATAAAATAACTGGATATGACAGAAACAACAACACCTACACTGACTCAGTCCGTGTTTATGTGGAAGAAGAAAAAGATCTTTGTCGCATAGATAGTTTTACAACATCTAGCTCTTCTGTAAAAAAAGGTGAAGCAATTACACTACAGTGGAGAACAAGGGATTGTAATAATGTTTATGTTTCTGGAATTGGCTATGTTAATGAAAACGGAAGCAGAGTAATTTATCCTGACTACTCAACCACTTATACCTTAACTGCCTACGGATCAGACAGAACTAGGAGTAGCAGTGTGGGCATAACCGTTAGTTCTCAGGATCAAAAACCAACCATCAGCTATAATAATGAAGTGGTAACCACTGTGGCCACCAATATTACCGAAACATCAGCTAGGCTAAATGGATTATTGTCTGAAACGAGCTTGATAAATTCTTCATATGTTTATTTTGAATATGGAGAAACAGTAAACCTGGGACTAAGAACTCCTTCCAGGCTATCTTCTACGGCTAATTTCAATGAATTATTGAGTGGACTAAAGACAAATACCATATACTTCTTCCGAGCAGTAGCTCAAGGGTATAACGGAAAAGTGTACAAAGGAGCAATAGAAATATTCTCTACTTCTAAAAAAGTAGTTTCAAGCGGAGGAGGATCGGTCTCTAGCACTACCACAACAACTACTAATAATATAATTCAGGGAACAACTATTTACGGCTCTGCCTCCCCTCTTGTTTTAGAGATTGGAAACAAATATCAAACAATAAACACAGGAGATGAAATGGAATACTTTGTTTATTATAAAAATATAAGTAACTCTGTTCTCTCTTATCCTATGATACAAGTTTATATTCCAAAAGGAATTAGGATAAAAAACACATCTAATGGAACCTACTCAGAAGCAGACAGGATACTATCTATTCCTTTGCCAAACTTGAGACCAGCGGAAGAGGGAATTGTTTATGTCAAAGCCACTGTTGATTCAATAGATCGTAATCTTTCTCAAATAGTAACTACCGCTGTCTTGGTCTATACCAACCCAAATGGGGGTCAAGAGAATGCTATGGCATATGTTTTAAATACACCAAATATGTACGGAAATAATCTATTGGGAGCATCTGTCTTCTTTGGCGGACTTGGCTTAGGTTTGGGATTATTTGGTTGGCTCTTAATCATACTGTTAATATTGCTAATAGTTTTAGTGGTTAGGCTAATGAATCGTAAGAAAGAAAATGAAAAAGTAATTGTTATTAATGGAAATGGAAGCAATAATGGCAACAACACCAACCCTAACCTAGGAAGAATAGAATAAGAGAATAACAAAAAAAGCCCAATGGGCTTTTTTTGTTTGTCCTCCATTGTGATAAAATAATAGAATGAGAATTATTTTTAAAGAAGATCAAATTCCTTCTGTTGTAAAAGAAATATTAGAAAAAACCAGCAAGATCACTAAGCAAGAAAACAGAAAAAATATAATGTTGGCCCTCTCTGGAGAACTGGGCTCTGGGAAAACAACCCTGACAAAAGAAATTGCTAGGCAATTAGGTGTGGAAGAAAGTGTGATTTCTCCAACTTTTATTATTATGAAAAAATACACAATAAAAAATCCTTTGAGGTCTCTTCCTTTTATAAAAAAAATAGTTCACATTGACGCTTATCGCCTAGAAAACGAAGATCAGGTTTTTCAGCTAGATTGGGAAGAAATAATTTCCGAGCCAAATTTTATAATAATAGAATGGCCAGAGATAATAAAAAAACACCTACCCAGAAACACATTTTGGATTAAACTCAACCATGTAAATGAAGAAAAAAGAGAGATGGAGTTGTTTTTCTAGTGAACAGCATAATCCTTCTTGTGCTATAATTAAAATATGACTAAGGCCAAAAAACCCAAAGAAAGAGTGGTTTTATTAGACTCTCATGCAATTATACACCGAGCCTATCACGCTCTTCCTGGTTTCACTAATTCTCAAGGAGAACCAACTGGAGCTCTTTATGGCCTAACCACAATGCTTTTAAAGATAATTACTGACTTAAGGCCTGATTATATTATTGCTTGTTTTGACCTTCCTAAAAAAACCTTTAGACATGAAGTATATGAGGAGTATAAAGCAGGTCGCCCAAAAGCAGACGAGGAATTAGTCCTGCAGATAAAAAGATCAAGGGATTTCTTCAAAGCAATGTCTATTCCAATTTATAAAGCAGAGGGATTTGAGGCAGATGATCTGTTGGGGACAATTGCCAAAAAGCTTAAAAATAAAAAAAACACTGAGACAATTATTGCTTCTGGGGACATGGATACACTACAGCTAGTTAGCGGCGACTCAGTAACTGTTTATACTCTCAGAAAAGGAATTCAGGATACTATTTTATATAATCAACAAAAAGTCTTTGATCGCTTTAATTTTCAGCCAGAAAACTTGCCGGACTATAAGGGATTGAGTGGAGATCCATCAGACAACATAATTGGAATTAAGGGGGTGGGGCACAAAACTGCTACTATTCTAATTTCAAAATACGGGACAATAGAAAAAATGTATCGGGCCCTTAAAAAGAATGAGGAGGAATTTCTTGCCTTAGGTCTAACAAAAAGAATGATTAACCTGCTAAAAGAAGGAGAAGAAGAAGCTCTTTTCTCAAAAACACTAGCGACAATAAGAGTGGATGCTCCTATTGATTTTTCTATTCCAAAAATAAAATGGAAGGAAGCAGTGAATAAAGAAAAGGTGGCAGATTTTTTCAGAGAACTAGAATTCCGGAGTCTTCAAAACAGGTTTCTGCAAACAATAGAAGATGAGGTACCAAAAAAAATAAACACATTGAAAGAATCTGAGGAAAAAATAGAAAAAGCTAAAATTGCTTATTGGTTATTAAACTCAGAAAGAACCAATCCTGACATAGGAGAAGTTAGCTTTTATGGAGGCAGTAAGAACTTAGACCAAGCTATTTTATTAATGGAGGAAGATATAAAAAAAGAAGGAATGGATTATGTTTACAGAGAAATAGAACTACCAATCATTCATATAATTAAAAAAATGGAGAATAATGGAATTTTAGTAGATAAAGATTATTTAGAGAAAATATCTAAAGAGTACCACAAGGAGCTTGATTTAATAGAGAAGAGTATATACAAATTAGCCGGGGAAGAGTTTAATATTAATTCACCCAAACAAGTAGTAAATATTTTATTTAACAAATTAGAAATACCAATTAAGGGGATTAAAAAGAGCGCAGGAGGATCTATCTCCACAAGAGAAAGTGAGTTGGAGAAGTTAAAAAAAGACTACCCCATAGCCAAGGAGATATTAAAACACCGAGAACTGCAGAAGTTATTATCAACATACATAGACACCATTCCCTCTTTTGTGTCTGGCGACAACAGGCTAAGGGCCAATTTTATTCAAACAGGAACTACAACTGGTCGCTTTGCTTCTAATAATCCAAATCTTCAAAATATTCCAATTAGAACAGAAAGAGGAAATAGTATTAGAAATGCTTTTATTGCCAAACCAAAACATCTTTTAGTTTCTTTTGATTATTCTCAGGTAGAACTAAGAGTGGCAGCATTAATGTCTCAGGATCCTTATTTTTTAAATTCTTTTAATAAGGGAAAAGACATTCACACAGCAGTAGCAATGAAGGTTTTTAATGTCAAAGAAGAAGAAACTACTGCCGAGATGAGAAGAAGAGCCAAGATCATTAATTTTGGAATATTATATGGAATGGGGGTAAATGCTCTTAAGGACAACATTGGAACAGACAGAAAAGAGGCACAGATTTTTTATGATAATTATTTTAAACAATTTCCAACAATAAGAAATTACTTGGATGAAATAAAAGATTTTGCAAAAGAAAAAGGATATACAACAACTCTATTTGGAAGAAAAAGATACTTCCCGGCAATTAAGTCCCCTGTTCCATTTATAAGGGCGATGGCTGAAAGGATGGCAACAAATGCACCCATTCAAGGAACAGCCACAGCTGATATTATTAAGCTGGGGATGCAAAAAGCAGATCAGTCTTTAACAGAAAACAAATTAGACAAAGACGCCTCACTGTTGCTTCAGGTTCATGACGAACTAATCTATGAAGTAAGGGAGGAAAAACTAGAAAAAGTAGTAGAAGTTGTTAAAAAAGCAATGGAAGGTGTTGTTTCTAAAGAATTCTTGAAGGATAAAAAAACTATTCCTTTTAGGGTTTCAGTTACTTGGGGAAAATCTTGGGGAACCTTGGCTTAAAGCCTTCTGGTAATTATTTTTATTAATGATACGATTATAGTATGGGTAAAATAGAAGAAAAAACTGGTAGAGAAGAGCATCAGGGTGGAGTGATTCACTCCTTGTTGGTTTATATTTATTTGATTTTTTTCATAGCAGTAATACTTGGGTCTATTTTTGATGTGTTTATAGGAGTGGACCTTTTCTGGGGAAAAATTTATAACATTATAGGAGCTCTGGCCCTTGTTCTTGGATCACTACTTATTTATTGGGCACAAATCTCATCTCGTCGGTCAGGAAAAAAAAGGCAAGAAGAGGTCACAGCAGAAAGCTTTGAGTTTGGTCCTTATCGTTTTATTAAACATCCGTCTTATTTTGGAGTTTTTATTATGTCCTTAGGGTTAGCATTGATAATGAGCTCGTTTTTCTCTGTTATTTTTAGCATAATCACTTATATTATAATCAGAACAATTTTTGTAAAAAAAGAAGAGCAGATATTGAGTGATAAATTTGGAGAACCCTATAAAGACTATAAGACGAAAAAAGGAAAGAGATCATGATATATATAATTCTAGGAAACGACCATAAGAAGAAGAGTTCTTTTCTTCAAAGCATATCTCTAGAAGAAAAACCAATAATTATCTCAAAAGAGGGGGCGGATAAAGAGATGGTTGTTGGGTATGCCAAATCAAAAGGATTATTTGGGGGTAATTAT
>CAZTAH010000029.1:0-4417 GCA_964611515.1 uncultured Candidatus Saccharibacteria bacterium
AGATATTGGTGTGCGGACAGGCCCCGCGTAGCCTTGGCGAAGTGGGGACAGGCCCCCAACAGCGAACTTCCCCATTGGCTATAGAAAAATTACACAGGACGGTCCTTTACACAGGACCGTCCTGTGTATTTGTTATTAAGCAGACATCCTAGTATAATAAAATTATGCAAAAAGAAAAACATCATAAGATTTCAAACAAAAAGAAATTTTCAATAATAGCCAGAATTAGGAGCACAGATAAGGCCTGGAGAGGGCTGGGGATCATCCTTAGGACCACTCATAATCTATGGTTGCAAATATTCTTCTCTGCTTTGGCTATTTATGTTGGCTTTGCTTTAAAAATTAATACTACAGAATGGGCTTTAATTGTTTTTTCAATCGGATTAGTCATAGTAACAGAAATACTAAACAGTGCCATAGAGATAGACGTAGATCTAACTAGTCCAAACTATCATCCCTACGCAAAAGACATTAAGGATATTTCAGCTGGGGCAGTTTTGCTTTCTGCTTTCGTGGCAGGGATTGTGGCTCTATTGATCTTTTTGCCAAAACTTATCTCCTTATTTAATTAACCTTAGCTCAGTTGACTTTATTTTTATATTTGATAAGATAAAAACCACGAGCTCTAGTAGAGCTTGTATTATTTCAATATGACAAGATCGCTTAAAAAAGGTCCTTATGTAGATGAAAGGGTCCTTAAGAAAATAGCCGGAAAAAAACCATTAGAAACTGGAGTAATTAAGACTTGGTCCAGAGCTTGTGTTATTTCTCCGGAGATGGTAGGTTTTACTTTCGGTGTTCATAATGGAAAAGATCATATAGAGGTTTTAGTCACAGAAGACATGGTCGGTCATCGTTTAGGAGAATTTTCTCCAACTCGTAAATTTGTAAGACACGGAGGTAAGATGCAAAAAGAATTAGAAGCAAAGAGAAAAGAAGCGGAAATAGCAGCCGCAAGAGCAGCCAAGGCTTCTACTGAAGGAAAAAAGAAGTAATTTATGTAAATAAAGAATTCTTATATTCTTAAAAAAATGAAAGCGTTTTTAAAAAATTACAGACAGTCTCCTCGCAAGGTAAGACTTGTGACAGACTCCATAAAAGGCAAAAAGGTTGCCGAAGCTATTTTAACACTAGACTCTTTGCCAAAGAGGGCGTCTTTGCCTGTTAAAAAATTACTAAATTCTGCAGTTTCAAATGCACAAAATGAGAACTCTTTAATAAAAATAGAAGATTTGTTTATAGAGAACATTACAGTAGACGAGGGGGTTGTCTTGAAAAGAATTATCCCAAGAGCCAGAGGAAGAGCTTCTAGAATAAATAAAAGAACTAGCCATGTTAAAATAACCTTAAAAGAAGAAAAGCCTACAGAGGAGAAATCAGTTGAGGTTATTAAGGATACTAAATCAATAGAAGAAAAGAAAGAGGTAAAAAAAGAAATAAAAACAGAGGAAAAAAAGACTAAAGAAAAAGCAGAGACAAAAAAACCAGAAGAGAAAAAAGAAAAGTCACAAAAAAAGATGATTAAAAAAGAAAACAAAAAATAATATGACAAAAGTAGTTCACCCATATGCCCATAGATTAGTTACTCTTCGTGATTGGAAGTCACGATGGTTTGGAGGTAAAAACTACAAAGATCTTCTTGAGGGAGATGTTGTGATGAGAGAGTTTTTATCCAAGAGATTGAGGGGTCTTTATGTCTCAAGGGTAGAAATAGAAAGGAGCACAAAGGCTACTAAGGTCATGATTCACACCTCTCGCCCTGGTATGATAATAGGAAGATCTGGAGAAGGAGTGGCCAAGATAAAAGATGACATGATTAAGGCTCTTCGTCGTAAAAAGATAGAGATACCCGAAGATTTTAAACTAGAGATAGTGGAAGTGACCAACCCAGATGCAGATGCTGCTATTATGGCGTACTCAATAGCCGAAGCTTTAGAAAAAAGATTGCCTTATAGAAGGGTTATGAAACAGGCTATTGATAAAATAATGTCTGCAAGGGGTGTCAAGGGAGCAAAGATATACCTAGGAGGACGATTATCAGGAGCAGAGATAGCCAGAAGTGAGCAAATTAAAAAGGGATCTATTCCCCTTCAGACCATAAGAGCAGATGTGGATTTTGCTAGAGAGAAAGCCCATATGAGCTATGGAGTAATTGGAATTAAGGTTTGGATTTATAGAGGAGAGGTTTTTTCAGATGATAATAAGTCTAAATTAAATAGAAATTAAGATTAAAAATTATGTTATTTCCTAAAAAAGTAAAATATAGAAAATGGCAAACTGGACGAAAAAATATGTCCAAGATTTCTCCAGCTACAAGAGGTACAAAAGTAGCTTTTGGCTCTTATGGGTTAAAAGCAACAACTTCTGGGAAAATTAAGTCTAATCAGATTGAAGCAGCCAGAAAGGTGACCTCTAGGACTATTGGAAAGATAGGGAAAATGTGGATCAGGATATTTCCAGACAGGCCTTTTACTGCCAAGCCAGCTGAGGTTGGTATGGGAAAAGGAAAAGGAGATCCTCAGGGATATTGTTTATACATTAGACCCGGAAGAATTATTTTTGAAGTTGATGGAGTTCCTGAGGCAACAGCTAGAGAAGCTCTAAGAAAAGCAGGAACTAAGTTACCAGTTAGCACTCGTGTAGTAGCACGATAAAAATCATGACAGATAAACAAGAAAAGAAAAATAAAAAGGTCTTAAAGGGAGTGGTCTCTTCTGATAAAATGGACAAAACAATAGTAGTAGATGTATCTCGTTTTGTTGAACACAAAAAATACGGAAAAAGAATAAAAAGAGTGAAGAAATATAAAGTTCATGATGAAGAGAACTCTAAAAAAATAGGAGACGAAGTAGAAATAGTAGAAACAAGACCAATTTCAAAAGATAAAAAATTTAAAGTAAAAAATTAAGTGAATAATATATGATTCAAGATGGAACAATGGTAAATATAACAGACAATGCTGGAGGAAAAATCGGCAAAGTTTTTAAGATACTCGGAGCATCCAAGAGAAGGTATGCTTCTGTAGGAGATAAGGTGGTTCTTTCAGTGAAGGTGGCTGAGCCTAGAAAATCAGTTAAGAAAAAGGATATACATCATGCTGTTGTTGTAAGAACAGTAAAACCATATAGAAGAAAAGATGGATCTTATATTAGTTTTGATGATAATGCTGTAGTTATTATTGAAAAAGGAAAGTTAGACCCAATTGCAGGGAGAGTTTTTGGTCCAATCCCTAGGGAGTTAGCAGAAAAAGGTTATCAGAAAATAATTTCATTATCCCAAGAGGTGATATAAAAACATGAAAGTTAAAAAAGGAGACAATGTTATTGTTATAACAGGAGAAGATAGGGGGAAAAAAGGAAAAATAATAAAAGCTTTTCCTTCCCTTAATAAGGTTATAGTAGAAGGGGTGAATATGAGAAAAAAAACTCATAAGTCTAGAAATAAAGGAGAGCCAAGCCAGATAATTGAAATTGCTATGCCCATAGATGCTTCTAATGTAGCAAAGAGAGAATAAAAAATAATTAAATAATATGGAAACCGTAAAAGAAAAAGAAAAAAAATCATATGAAATACTTAAGGATAAGTATGGGTACAAAAACCCACTAGCTTCTCCTCGTCTGCTAAAAGTAGTAGTTTCTAGTGGAACAGGATCAGGGGTAAAGAAGAACAAGGATTACAATGAGTTAATTCAGGATAGGTTGGAAAAAATAACAGGACAAAAGGTGTCAACAAAGAAGGCTAAAAAATCTATAGCCAGCTTTAAGATAAGAGAAGGAGACATAGTTGGGGCAATGGTTACCTTAAGAGGAGACAGGATGTACCAATTTTTAGAGAAGTTAATCAATATTGCAATTCCTAGAACAAAGGACTTTAGGGGGATAGACAGGAAAGCAGTTGATGAAATGGGAAATATAACGATAAGTATTAAAGAGCATACTATTTTTCCAGAGACTGGAGATGAAGAACTAAAGGATATTTTTGGATTAGCAGTAACTTTAGTTACCACTGCTAAAAACAAAGAAGAAGCTACTAGTTTTTTTGAGCAACTAGGAATTCCGTTTAAAAAATAAAAAAAAGATTTAAAAAAACAAAAACTCCGTAAGGAGTTTTTTTGAACCTTTTTTCAGTTTAGCTCTTATGATACAATACTTATTCTATACTCAACTTGTGCGATCGCACGTTTTGAGTATAAATAGACCCTTGTAAAATAAGGGTTATTTTCAGTTTTTAGGTTTAGTCTTTTTTAATTTGTATTTTTATTTTAACCCTTATAATACAACACATAATCTATACTTCTTCCCACCCTGCCTGCGCAGGCAGGTTCGCTAAAGCTACGCGGGGCCTGTCCGCACACCCACTTCTCTTTGTTCTTAGAAGTGGGTAGTGGTGGGCAAGCTCGCACACCAATATCTACACT
>CAZTAH010000030.1:0-3103 GCA_964611515.1 uncultured Candidatus Saccharibacteria bacterium
ATTATTTCAGAGTAGGAAAATTCGTCCAGCTTGTTATATTCATCTCTAGGATAAATTGCCAGTCCATATTTCAAGCCAGCTTCAGTTTTGCCGTCTCCTTCTCCCCCTCCTCCTTTTAGGGTAAAGGAAACTTTTATTTCACTTCCTTTTTGAGAGACCAATTTCAGGTTGTCTATTTTAACAAAAGAAAGCCGATAGCTCTTTATCTCTGGCTCTGAGACAATTTCTGTCTCAGCAAAAAGAGTAGGGCTAATTGCTAGCGAAAAAATTGCCAGCAAAGTGATTAAAGAAATTTTTAATGGTTTCATATTTAAAATTAAAATTAATAATAATTTATATCAAATAAATTATAGCATAAAATAAAAAGCAATAAAACGATATTGAATAGGTGAATTAAGTAAATTTCAAAACAAGACAAGTCATTTTCTTTTGGGTGAAAAGATGAATATTTGCTCTGAGAAAACCAGATTGACTTAATGCTTTTTTGGTGTAATATATTAAATATAAGTCCGCCACGAAATCGGGCTTTTATTTTAGAAAAATAATGGAGTTTGTGGACATGTTGCTTGCTACAACTTCACTAAAAATCATTATGCTAGACTTAAAAACAATGAAATCTGCTCTAGAACAATTAGAGCAGGAAAGGAAAATTCCTAAAGAAAAAATAGTTGATGCTATAGAACAAGCTCTTGCTGCTGCCTATAAAAAAGAATATGGAAAAAGAGGGCAAGTTATTAGGGCCAGAATTGACATAGATACTGGAGAGATGGAATTTGAACAAATTAAAACAGTAGTAGACGACACTCTTGTTCGGGTGTTAGAAGAAGGAGAAGAGACAGAGGAAGAAATAGCAGAAGACGATGAAAGGGTCCGCTACAATGAGGAACATCATATTTTTATTGATGATGCTAAAAAAATTAAGAGTGATGTTGTGCCTGGGGAGGAATTAATTTTTCCTTTAGAAAATAAAGGAGACTATGGGAGAATAGCTGCTCAAACTGCCAAGCAAGTTATTATTCAAAAAATTAGAGAGGCAGAAAGAGGTGTTATTCTAGAAGAATATGGAGCAAGAGAAGGAGAGGTTGTTAGCGGATTTATTTCTAAAATAGAAAGAGGTGTTGTCTATGTAGACTTCAATCGTGTTTCAGGAATAATATTACCAGAGGAACAAATCCCTGGGGAATTTTATAATCGTGGAGAAAGAATTAAGGCATATTTATATCAAGTAGAAGAAACTCCGAGAGGAGTAACTCTCAAATTATCTCGTACTCATCCTAGTTTTATAGAAGAACTTTTTGCCATAGAGGCTCCTGAAATTGCTTCTGGAGTGGTAGAGATAAAATCAATAGCCAGAGAGGCAGGCAGTCGTTCTAAAATTGCAGTCTTTTCTAATGATGAACACATAGACCCGGTTGGCTCTTGTGTTGGACAAAAAGGAATTAGGGTGTCCACAGTAATGGGAGAATTGAGTGGAGAAAAAATAGACATCATTCCTTGGTCCCCTGATCCTGCTACTTATATTGCTAGTGCTATTTCCCCAGCTAATGTTTCTGATATAGAAATATTTGAAGAAGAAAAAAAAGCAGTGTTGGAGGTTTCACCAGATCAATTATCTTTAGCTATAGGAAAAGGTGGTCAAAATGTACGATTAGCCGCCAAATTAACTGGTTGGAGAATAGACATTGAAGGAGCAGAATTGAGTGAAACAGGTGAAATCATTGACGAAAATGGAGAAACAGTTTCTTTGGAGAATGAAGATGAAGATATTTTAGATGATGGAATAGTAGATGATGGAACCGAAGAATAAATGTTTCACAAGGTCGTTTCATAAAATAATAAGTAAAAAATAAAATGAAAATAACTATAAAAAAATTAGAAAAAGGAGAAGTAGAAATTACTGGATTAATAGAAGCCTCAGAGTTTGCAAAATATGAAGATAAGGCATTAGAAAGAATTGGAAAAGAAAAAGAAGTAACTGGTTTTAGAAAAGGAAAAGCTCCTATTAATGTAATTAGGGAGAACATAACAGAAATGCAACTATTGGAAGAAATGGCAGAAACTGCCTTGCAGGAAAATTATTTCAAAATATTGGAGGAGAATAAAATTGATGCCATTGGCCATCCTCAAATAAATATTACAAAAATTGGAAAGGGGTCAGATTTAGAATTTAAAATAGTGACAGCCATTTTGCCAGAAATGAAACTGCCTGACTATAAAAAAATCGCTAAAGAAGAAAATAAAAAAAATGCAGATCAGAAAGAAATTGTTGTAGAGGAAGCAGAAATAGAAAAAGTAATAAAAGATCTTCGTCAAATGAGGGCTGAGCAAAACAGATACGAAGAGATGAAAAAGAAAGAAGAGAAAGAAGGGTCAGATAAAAAAGACAAAGCTGAAGAGAAAATACCAGCAGAAATACCAGAGGAAGAATGGCCTGAATTAAATGATGATTTTGCTAAATCCTTTGGCCAGTTTAAGAGCGTGGAAGACTTAAAAGAAAAAATTAAAAACAACTTAAAGGCAGAAAAAGAATTTGAGAAAAAAGATAAAATAAGACTGTCTATAGTAGAAAAAATTATCAAAGAAACAACTGGAGATGTTCCGGAAATTTTAATTAAGAGCGAAATAGACAAAATGCTCTTTCGTTTAGAAGCTGACATAACAAACGCAGGAATGGACTTTAAGGATTATTTAGAAAAACTAAACAAGAAAGAAGAAGATTTGAGAAACGAGTGGAGAGAGGACGCAGAAAAAAGAGCCAAGCTTCAGATCATAATAAATTCTATTTCTGAAAAAGAAAACCTTAAGCCGACAGAAGAAGAAATTGAAAAAGAAGTAGAGCACTTAATGAAGGTGTACAAAGAAGCAGATGCAACTAGAGCCAAAGCATATGTTGAACAAGTCCTAGGAAACGAAAAAGTCTTTAAATTCTTAGAGGAGCAATAGAACACATTAGAGAAAAACACCCCGTTGCTTTTGTTAACTGGGTGTTTTCTTTTTTCATTATCAATAAACACACGATAATAGAAAAGCTTGCCCACCACTACCCACTTCTAAGAATAAAGAGAGGTGAGTGTGCGAGCTTGTCCCGCGTAGCTTTAGCGAA
>CAZTAH010000030.1:3203-4330 GCA_964611515.1 uncultured Candidatus Saccharibacteria bacterium
GAGACTATTACTATTGCATCTAACTTGGGAGCCATCTTCATTGCATCAACTGCTATGCCAACATCCCAGTCTCCTTTTTTTACACCACCAGCAAAGACTTGTAGTTCTTTGGTTTTTGTTTCTATTCCTAATTTTATTAAGGCGTCAAAAAAGTTTTTTTCATCTTCACTGTCACTGGTTATTAAATATGCAATTGCCCTAACTAGTTTTCTTCCGGCTACAGCTTCTTTTAAAACTGCTCCAAAATTAACTTTTCTCCTATATAAATTTTTAGCAGAGTGGTATAAATTTGATGTATCTATAAAAACTCCAACTCTCTGCTCTTTGTGTTTTATTATGCTCATAAAAAATAATCTAACTTATAAAAAGCTTCTCTTTAATCATACTATGACTAAAAAGAATTTACTAATAATATAAAAACCCCTCAGCTGAGGAGTTTTTATTCTTTCATTTTTTTAACGGCAGAGATATGCCTTTCCCTGTCTTTTTTTTCTAAAAACTTAAGATGCTTTCTACGATCTGCTACCATTTTTATCAATCCACGACGAGAGCTATTGTCTTTTTTATGATCCTTTAAATGAGAAGCTAATTCCTCTATTCGTTTAGTCAAAATAGCTACCTGAACCTCTGGGCTACCAGTATCAGTTTCGTGTAACTGACTTTCTTTAATTACTTTTTGCTTTTTCTTTGTTGTTAACATAGTTCCAAAATAATAGCATAAAATATTGATTTATGCAAGTTTTTTATTTCTTTTTTTGAAGAAATAATAAAGAAAAATATGGTTATGATATAATAAAAGAGTGAATTCTTTGGAAAAATTAAAGAGAGAATTTTTAGAATATATTGAGATAGAAAGAGGAAATAGCCTCAATACAGTCAAGAATTATGACTACTATTTATCTCGTTTTTTCAATTTTGCCAAAATCTCTAATCCCAAAGAAATAACTGATGACAAAATTAGAGAATATCGTCTTTTTCTAAACCGACAACCTGGTGTAAAAGTTAAGGGACAGCAGGTTTCTACTATGAAAAAAAACACTCAGAATTATCACTTGATTGCCCTGAGATCTTTTTTAAAATATTTAACGAAAAGAGAGATCGTTTCCCTTCCGCCTGAGAAAATAGAA
>CAZTAH010000031.1:0-4003 GCA_964611515.1 uncultured Candidatus Saccharibacteria bacterium
GTCCTGTGTATTTAGTTATTTTTTAGCCACAGATAAGCATCTTCTATTGCCTTGACCGCATCGCCTACTGCTATGTTATTTTGGTGATATTTAGCACTGGAGCAATCTCCTGCTGCCCAAATACCTTGAACTGAGGTAGTTTGTGTTTTTGGATCAACTACTATTCTTCCTTTTTCATCTAGCTCTAGTAGGTCTTTAGCAAAATCTGTATTTGGGATTTGTCCTATTTCTACAAAAATTCCATCAGTAGACAACTTCTTTTCTTCTCCTGTTTTTTTGTCTCTATAAATCAAAGAGTTTACAAATTTATCTCCGTGAACTTCTGTTAGACATGAGTGCTGTAAGCATTTAAACTTAGAATTAGCATGAACTTTATTTCTAGTTATCATTTCAGCTCTCATGCAATTTCCTGAGTCTAGAAGAGTTACACTATTGCAATAGGCTAATAGTTGTTGAGCGGTTTCAAATCCAGAATTACCACCACCAACTACGACAACATCTTGACCAGTGAACATGGGGCCATCGCAAGAAGCACAGTATGTAATTCCTTTCTGTTCAAATTTTTCAGCATTTTGAACTTGTAGTTTTTTTCTACTACTACCTGTGGCAATAATTACAGCCTTAGATTCATATTCTTTTTCTTTATCAGTCTTAATTATAAAATAATCTTTTTCTTTATATAGCCTAACAGCCTCTTCTCCTTCAAAAATATTTAAAAATTCACCCTCATAAGATTTTATATGTTCCTCTAGATTTTTTGCCAACTCAACTCCTGATATTTTTTTATTTCCAATCCAATTGAAAATAGCATCAGAGACAACAGATTGCCCTTCAAAATTTTTGGTAATAATAGCAGTTTTTAATAATTTTCTAGCGGCATAAACAGCAGCTCCTGCACCAGCAGGTCCTCCGCCTAATATAATTAATTCATACATAGTAGTAATATTATCATAAAGAAGAAAAATTAAAAACTCCCCGAAGGGAGTTTTTAATTATCTTTATTTTTTACCTCTTCTTAGAAAAGCAGGTACTGTACTCCAATCATCTGTATCATCAATAAATAAGTCATCTTCTTCCTCTTTGTTTTTCCCACTCTTTTTTAGATAAGCAGAATCTTCTTTTTTCTCTTCTTCTTTTTCTTGATTACTAAATAGCTCTTCTTTTTTCTGAGAGACCTGAAAGAGAGATTTTTTTGGTGCATCAGTAGGGAAACCGGTAGCTATGACTGTAACTTTCATTTCTCCTTTCTTTAGTTTTTCATCTTGGATTGTTCCAAAAATAACCTTAGCATCTTTGTCTATTGACTCAGTGATGATTTTAGCAGCTTGCTGTATTTCGTGAATAGTTAAATCTTCTCCACCAGATATCGCAAAAAGAACTCCTCTTGCTCCTGATATAGAAAGATCCAATAGGGGAGAATTGATTGCAGACAAGGCTGCTTTTTCAGCACGACCTTCTCCTGCTGCTATTCCAACACCCATTAATGCGCTTCCTGCATCATACATAACAGATTTAATATCAGCGAAGTCAACATTAATCATTCCTGGAGTGGTAATTAGTTCTGAAATTCCTTCTACTGCTTGTTTTAATACTTCATCACAAATAGCAAATGCTTCCCTGAAGCCAACTTCTTTGTCTGAAATAGCTATTAATCTATCGTTAGGGATTACCAAAATGGCATCTACTTCTTTTTCTAAATCAACCAAACCAGTTTCTGCTAATTTCATTCTCTGGATTCCTTCAAAAGAAAATGGTTTAGTAACCACTGCCACTGTTAAAATTCCTTGATCTCTAGCAGCCTGAGCCACAATTGGAGCTGCTCCTGTTCCTGTTCCTCCGCCCATTCCACAGGCAATAAATAACATATCTGCTCCTTTTATAACATCTTGTATTTCTGCCTTAGTTTCTTCTGCTGCTCTACGACCTATTTCAGGGTTCATTCCAGCACCCAAACCTTTAGTTAAGTTTTTTCCCAAGTGAACTTTTTTCTCAGCTTGAGAGTTGTGCAAGTCTTGAGTATCGGTGTTCATAGCAATAAATTCCACCCCTTTAACCTTAGATGAAATCATATGATTTAGGGCATTTTTACCCGAACCACCTATTCCGATAACTTTAATTCTCGCAAATGATTCAATTTCTGGATTCAATTTAGCCATATAATTAAAAGACTTTTGTCTTGCTTACTTATAATAAGAATTACTATTTACATCATAGCAGAAAAATAAAAAAATAAAAGGGGAGAGGATCCCCACAAACTACTTATATATTTCTTCTACAATCTCTTTTTCGTATTATTTTATGGCAATAACTGAGAAAAAAAGGATTTAATTGTTCTTTTTACTTCTTTTATATTTTGATTTGATCTATGACCAGAAGATCCTCCAGAATAGTTCTCTTCCATTAAGGCTAGGGCAAGAGCTGTATACCAAGAATTATCTTTAACTTTGTATTTATTTAAGAAGCCTACATCACCACTTCCAATAGTTGTAGGCAACTTAAGCTGACGACGAGCTATTTCCTCTATGTTTTTAATGCTTGAACTACCTCCTGTTAATATAATTCCAGCTGGAAGTAATTCACTTCTTTTTATTTTCTTTAATTGATTATCTATTAATTCAAAAATATCTTCTAAGCGAGCTTCTATGATTTCATTAACTTTTTTTTCTGAATAATCTCCACCTACGACATTTCCCATTTTAATGGCTTCTGCTTCTTCCAAGGACACTTTTAATCCGAGAGCAATATCTTTTGTAATACACATTCCTCCTATTGGAAAAACCTGAAGAGACACAGGAAGGTTGTTTTCAAAAACAATACTGGATATGGTGTCATGTCCTATGTCAACTAGAACACACCCAGCTATTTTTTGTTTATTATTTAAAAGAATAGACGAAAGGGCCAGGGGAGAAGCCGTAATTTCTTCGGGGATTATTTTATTATAAGTAAGAACTGAGATTAAGTCTTCTATGTTTTGCTTTAAGCAGGTAATAAAAAGCATCTTAGCTTCAAGTTTTACCCCTCTTAGTCCCTCAGGTCTAGCTTGTATTTCTTTTCCTTCTAATTTGTACATTAATGGAAAAGAATGAAGAATTCTTCTATTTGGTATGTCTAAATTATCTTCGCAATTTGAGTGAACATTTTCTACATCTAAAGAGGTGATTTCTCTATCAGCCTTAGATGCCACAACAACACCACTTGAAATTACAGAGTTTAAATTAATTCCTTCTATGGAGATGAAAGCTTTTCTTATTTTTTGACCAAGAGTTTTTTCTGCTTGAGAAACAGCTCTTCTTAGGCTCAAGGAAGCAGCTTCTATATTAGAAATATAGCCCAGTCTCATTCCAGTATTCTCAGATATCCCTGTAGCCAAGATAGACGGCTCTTTCTTTTTACCACCAACTCCAACAACAACTACTTTAATAAAGTTAGTTCCTATGTCTATTCCGCATTTAAAATTAACCTTCGCCATAATTATTTAAGAAAATATTTTTAAATATTTCTCTTCTTCTCTTTCCATTGTACTACTATGTTCAAATCCTTTCAAATGCAACATTCCGTGTATAAGTAAAAATTTAAGGAAAGACAAAAAAGTCATTCCAAAAAACTCAGCTTCTTCTTTTGCCTTGTCTAGATTTATTAAAATCTCTCCAGAAGAGACAGAAAGAGAAAAAGAAAGGATGTTTGTGTTTTCATTTTTTTTACGATAAGAAAAATTTATTTTCTTCTGTGTCTCCGGGGAAACAAAAGCGATACTAAGCTGATAATCTTTTCCCAAGACCTCATTCTTAATAGACAAAAAAGGCAAGCGGGGAAGCTTGTCTTTTGTTTTACTTTTTACTATACAATAACCTTTTTCACTCATGCTATCTGCGACCCCGTCTTCTACCTCTCTTTATTTCTTTTCCTAATTTATAAAGTTTTTCTCTTTTTTTCCTATTAGCAATTCTTCTTAGGGCTGATTCTTTTATTTGAACCTTAGATTCTGCTCTTTTATTATATCTCT
>CAZTAH010000032.1:0-3921 GCA_964611515.1 uncultured Candidatus Saccharibacteria bacterium
CCCTCGGTCTTGTTCTGAAGAGATTTTAACTAGCCACAAAAAGCAATGGAAATATAGGTTTGCTATGCGGGCCTGTCTGCACACCTATGTTTTTTAATAAAAATATAGGTGTGGAGGATAAGGGAATCGGCCACTCTCGTGGGCCTCGTTTCGTTCCTTCGGAACTCACTGTGACCTCACTCCATCGGCCCCCACTCGCCCCGTGCCGCTTCGCGGACTTTGTCGGGGCTCGGTTCGATTCCCTTCCCCACACTAAAATCCTAAATCCCAAGAACTCCGTTCTTGGTCTTAAGTATTTTATGTGCGGGATAAGGGAATCGGCCACTCTCGTGGGCCTCGTTTCGTTCCTTCGGAACTCACTGTGACCTCACTCCATCGGCCCCCACTCGCCCCGTGCCGCTTCGCGGACTTTGTCGGGGCTCGGTTCGATTCCCTTCCCCACACTAAAATCCTAAATCCCAAGAACTCCGTTCTTGGTCTTAAGTATTTTACCCCCACACCAATCTTTCAGATATGGTGTGGGGACAGGTGTGCGGGCTTGTCCGCACACCTATATTTCCATCCTCTAGCTTTTTTATTATTAGAAAGTTTTATTTAATTTAAAAAAAGACCCCTCGGTCTTGTTCTGAAGAGATTTTAACTAGCCACAAAAAGCAATGGAAATATAGGTTGTGCGGGATAAGGGAATCGAACCCTTCACTTCAGTTTGGAAAACTGACATTATACCAATTAACTAATCCCGCTTAACAAAATATATAATAGCCTAAAAAGAATACAGTTGCAAATAAGAAAATCATGTCCCCTGTTAAAAAAATGACATCTTTGTAGTAAAATGAAGTCATGAGAATAGAGAAACAAGAAAAAGACCGAATGGTACTGGTGAATAGAAACAGCACTCCTGTGATTGTTGGTATTTTTTTAATTTTCGCTGGCTTCCTGATCTTAAAAGATTTAATCTTTAACGGAGCAGAGGGTTCTTCTTTCTTGACACTATTAACTCTGCCAATAGGGGCTATCTTTATTCTTTATAGAAAAATTACTGCTATCATTTTAAATAAAAAAATAGGAAAGATTTTTATTATAGAAAAAAGAACATTTGGAAGAAAAAAGAGAAGAAGAATTGAGATGGACTCAATAAAGGAGGTATTTCTTTTGATTGAGAGGTCAGATCATATAGGAGATAAAGATAGCTATAATAGCACTTTTTCTTTCATAGCAGAAAACAATGAATCAATCTCTTTTTTCATTACTGGAAAGGGAATAACTAGAGTAACTAGCAAAAAAATTGAAAAACAAAGAACTCTTGCTCCTCAAATAGCTTCTTTTTTAGATGTTTCTTACAGAGAATCAGTTCCTATTATTAGAAAAAAAACAAAAAGAAGAAGGTTCGCCTTTTTGCCTAAAAAATAAAATAGCTATTCCTTATTAGGTGTAGATTTAAATTTAGATATTAAATCTTTCAGTTTTTTACGATTTTCATCTACTTTTTCTTTTTCAAGAATACCAAAATCTACATCTTGCTCTTCAGATATTTCCACACCCAATTCTTTTGTTTTTTCTACTTGTCTAAATCTTTCAGGTGATCTCATATTGGTAAATTAGTTACTTTTTTATTATACATTATAAAATTAAATTTTCCATCAAAACCACTTTCCCTAATTTTTTCTCTATGTTTAGATAAACAATTGCTACATCAAATTGCCACTCTATGTTACCAAATCGCTGGCTGATTAGATAGGACTCTATTGTTCTTCTTAATTTTTTTATTTTCCAATAATGAACATTGTCTTTCGGGTCAAATCCTGTGTCTTCTTTGTAGTAAGTGAAAAAGGCAGGCTCAACTGTTTTAGATTTGACTTCTATAAAATGGGTAATCCCTTTCTTTTTTGCTATTATGTCTATTTCTCCCCATTTTTTAGTATAGTTTCTCTCCAAAATAGAAAATCCCTGTTTTTCTAGGTACTTGCAAGCCAAACTTTCTCCAATTTCTCCTATTTTTTGAGTATTTGAGGTAAATTTCTTCATAGTATGAGATTTTTCTGTTAGTTTGTAAGATAAGTGTTTCACGTGAAACACTTAGGTTATAAAAGACATTAAAATGGCTCTTTTTTCTGTGTATTTTATAAAAAACCTTTATTCTTAAAGATAAAAACAGAGGCACCTTTCTATAAAGGACATGTCTTTTAGTGTTAGCCCCTTGTCCTTTATAAACAGTACACACAACCTTATCCACATTTCTGTTGATTTCTATAGATATTCTGTGGATATAAAAGACACATAAAGGACATGTCTTTTAGGATAGCCGGAAATAAGTTTTAACAGAACTTAAAAAGGAAGAAAATTAAATTTTTGTACTGTTCTCTCTCCAAGACTTAATACAGACTCCTCGCCTCCTTGGTATTTCAGCGAGAAGAATTTGTCTAGTAAATAAATGGATCATATCCCCAGGAAATTCGTCACTACGAACACGCTCTTGTTTCTTTCAGTGATCCCGCTTTTTGTTGTTAATAAGTTTTTCCTTACCTAGTGCCACTTGTGTTTTTCAAAAGTTTTACTTGTCTCTGAAAAACAATGGAAGTACAAGCGTGAAAGCAGTGCGGATACCGGGAATCGAACCCGAATCTCGTCTTTGGCAAAGACGTATTTTACCACTAAACTATACCCGCTTATTTTTCTTTAGCAAGATAATTATAGATCTTTTTTTACAAAAAAGCAATTAGAATAAATCTTTATATTTAAACTATTCTTACTTTTGAAAATAGAAAAAAAGATGTATAATGCTTATATTATTAAACAAAGCACCTGTGGTGAAATGGATATCACGCAACGCTTCGGACGTTGTATTGTGGGTTCGAATCCTGCCAGGTGCACATAATTAAAATTCTTTAATAAGAAGTTTCACATGAAACAAACAGGAGAAATAAAAATAAATCATAATAACATCCCAGGTTATGTTATGCATGTCACCAACACCTTAGAAAAAGCAGGCTTTGAGGCTTATTTAGTAGGAGGTTGTGTCAGGGATCTGTTATTAGGAAAAAAACCCAAAGATTGGGATGTTACAACTAGTGCTACACCAGAGGAAATCATCTCTCTTTTTGAAAAAACTGTATATGAAAATAAGTTTGGTACAGTTGGGGTTTGTTTTCCAAGGGAAAGTATTGATGTTTCACGGGAAACATCAAAAAAGGAAGTCTTAAAGAAAAATAGTGTTTCCCGTGAAACACTTGAAGCCATAGAGAGTGAAAAAAACAATGTTTCCCGTGAAACATACCCAGAAGAAAGCTCAGTGTTAGCAGAAAAGAGCAGAGATAGTGTTTCCCGTGAAACAAAATATTACATAGTAGAGGTTACCCCTTATCGTCTAGAAGGAGGTTATTCTGATTTTAGACATCCAGATAAGGTTGTTTTTGGAAAAAGCATAGAAGATGATTTAAAAAGAAGGGACTTTACAATTAACGCTATGGCCTATAGGACATCAAAAGGACATCTAAAGGACATTTATAAAGGACAAACTCATCTTCTAAAGGACATGTCCATTAGAACTGTCGGTGTCTCTAAGACAAGATTTAATGAAGACGCTTTAAGGATGCTTCGGGCTGTTAGGTTTGCCTGTCAATTAGATTTTACTATTTCATCCGAAACATCTTCTGCTATTTTTGAGAACGCTCATTTATTGAAAAAAATTTCTTCTGAAAGAATTAGAGATGAGTTTACCAAAATCATCGAAAGCAAAAAAGGAGTAGAGGGAATTATCTTAATGCACCAACTAGGATTATTACCATATATTATTCCTGAGTTCTCGTCTTGTGTGGGTTGCGACCAGGGGGGAGCTCATATTTATGATGTTTTTGGCCACTCCTTAGAAGCTCTTGGTCATGCCATTTCTAAGAACTGGTCTTTAGAAATAAGACTAGCAGC
>CAZTAH010000033.1:0-3456 GCA_964611515.1 uncultured Candidatus Saccharibacteria bacterium
CTCAATATGCACTAGATTTAGCTAATGCATTTCACAAGTTCTATACAGAGTGCCATGTCTTAACAGTAGACAAAGAGTTAAGAGAAGCAAGGTTAGGATTAGTTTCTCTTTCTAAAACAGTTCTTAAAAATACTTTAAAGTTAATGGGGATATCAGCCCCAGAAAAAATGTAATTATGGAAGAGGCAATAGAAGAAAAATTACCCTTAATAAATGCCCATGCTCATGCAGCAATGGTTGCTTTTCGTGGAGTAGGAGAAGATTTGCCTCTAGACAAATGGTTAAGAGATGCCATATGGCCATTAGAAGCAAAGATGATTAATCCAGATTTTGTTTATGAACAAACTAAAATTGCGATAGATGAAATGAGAGAAAATGGAATAGAAGCTTTTATGGATATGTACTTTTTTGAAGACAGTGTTGCTAGAGCTTGCGAAGAAAAGAAAATGCCGGTTGTTTTAGGAGAAGGATTAATTGATTTAAAAGGAGAAGATGTTTTTAATAAAGATTTAGAAAGAACTATAATGCTTTTGGAAAAATACAAAAGACATCCTTTTATTAAGGCTTCTGTTGCTCCTCATTCTCCATATACCGTGAATGAATCAAACTTGATAAAAACAAAAAAAATTGCAAGAGAATATAATTGTCCTTATCAAATACATGTTTCTGAAACAAAAAAAGAATTTGAAGAATCTTTTGATAGATATGGATTAAGCCCCGTAGAATATTTAGAGCGAATAGGAGTGTTAGATGATAAAACAGTTTTAGTTCATTGTGTTTATTTAACAGATAAAGATATTTCAATTATTGCAAAGAATAATTGCAAAGTAGTTCACTGTCCGGTGAGCAATCTTAAACTTGGGTGCGGCATCGCTCCGATAAATAAATTGATAGATGCTGGAGTTATTGTTGCCTTAGGCACAGATGGCTCTGCTAGTTGTGATAATTTAAACATAAAAGAAGCAGGGAGATTGGCAGGCCTTCTTCAAAAGGGAATAAATTGTGATCCAACATTAATTCCTAAAAAAGAAATCATTAAAATGATGACAATAAATGGAATGAAGGCTTTGCAAATAGAAAGTGTAGCAGGAAAAACAATAAAAGAAATTGAGGAAGAAATAGATCTTTTTATTTGAAAGAAATGGAAAAAAATAATATAATCAAAAAAATAATATAATATAAAGCCGCCCAAGAAAGAAAAAGCTTTTACCTTAATAGAGCTTTTGGTCGTTATCGCTATTATCGGTGTGCTTTCTGGGGTAATAATTATTTCTTTGTCTGGGGCACAAAACTCTGCAAAAGATACTCGTATTAAAATGGGCATGGATCAATTAAGATCTGCTGCTAAAATTCAAAATGTTGTTGCTGGTTCATATCTTAATTTTTATACTCTAAGTAATGATGTCGATTTAATACTCGATGATATCGCCGATCAAGGAGGAAATGCAGAAAGTGGAATTTCTGTTAACGTAGACGGCTCTTCTTTTTGTGTTACATCAGTTTTGAATAGTAACAATGATCTTTGGTGTGTTGACTCTACCGGCTATGTTGGAGTGGGTGGATGCCTAAATTATTCTTGTAATTATGATTCTGGAGTCGGAGCGGGAGGAGGTTCTGGAGGAGGAACTCCTTGGGCTTGCGGAGACTCAATTACCGATGCCCGTGACGGAACGACTAATACTTATGCAACGGTTTTGATTGGCGATCAATGTTGGACGGCAGAAAACCTTAAATGTCTTCCCTCTGTTGTCGGACCAGGAACAGGGGCAACTGATACGGTTTATTATTACGTATATAATTATGATGGGATAAGCACGGACGACGCTAGAAGCAGTGTAAATTATTCTGTGTCTGGAGTGTTATATAACTGGACTGCAGCAACAACTGCTTGTCCAACAGGATGGCATCTTCCAACTCATGATGAATGGACTACCCTTGAAAGAGCTGTTTGTACTTCTGGAACTTGTGCTACTGATTTTCCATATGATACAACTACAACAGGTTGGCGAGGAACAGACGAGGGAACGACTCTTAAAACGGAAGATTTCAATGTTTTAATTTCTGGGTATCGGTACATTACTGGAGTTTTCAGTTCTGGGGTAGCCTTTTGGTCTTCTACTGATTCTTCTGTTTCTAGTTCTTGGGAACGTTATTTGCTTGGTAGTTCATCTATGATATATCGTAATACTCCCTCCAATGGTTGCGGTTTTTCTGTAAGATGTATTAGGAATTAAATGCACGGAATTAAAAAAAGAAAAGAAAAATATAAAGCAACAAAAAAATAGATATTAAAAAATTGACAAAGACCATTTTATTTGAGATAATAAATCTTGCAAGAATAATAATAAAAGATTTTTAATATATTCTATTCATGGAAAAAAATAAAAGAAGATACCTTATAACAATTGCAATTCTTTCTATTGGAATTGTTTGTGCGATTGGGCAATACATGGGGGCATTTAATGCAATGTATGCTCTAGCTACTAACCCTAATCCAGGACATTCATGGGCTGAAATTGAATGTAGTGAAACTTTTTGTGTTGATTCGGTAAATAATAGAATTGGAATAGGAACAACTTCTCCAGAAAACAAGTTGCATATTGTTGGCGGAGTTGATATTGCTGGAGATTTTAAAGTGGGAGGAAAAATAATTTATGATTCTTCTGTAGATAAATGGGATTTCCCTGGCTCCATTTCTACTACAGCTCCTTTAGAAGATGCTAATGTTGTGACGAAGGAGTATATAGATAATTTGATGGATATTATTAATTTGTACGGAGGAACAAATTTCACAGATCCTAGGGATGGAAATGTTTATCCTTTAGCTGTGATAGGCAATCAAGTTTGGATGACTAAAAATCTAGCATACTTGCCTAGTGTTGATTTTGCTTCAGCCTTTTCGTCTGAAGATTCTCATTATTTTGTTTATGGTTACAGTGGAACAGATGTTGATGCTGCCAAAGCAACAGCAAACTATACTACATATGGCGCTTTGTATAATTGGGAAGCAGCAAAAACAGCTTGTCCAACTGGGTGGCACCTTCCTTCTCGTGCAGAATGGCTTACTCTAAAGCAATTCTACTCTACAACATCTTGCATATCGAATTCTTATAATCCTCAGTGTTCTCCCGCTGGAACAGCTCTATCTAATGGCGGAATATCTGATTTTAATGCTTTGATGGGGGGAAACACTACTGTAAGGATAAACACTTTTGGTCCTCCATATTCTTATGCCTTTTCTGGTGTGGGGAGTGTCGCTTCTTTTTGGACAAATAATAGTGCTGGAACTGGTCCATACCCTGATCGTTTTGACATAGCTTATACAGAAACATTAGAAAACGGAGTGAGCACTATTTATGTTTCTGTATATCCCGAAGGAACTGGAAGGTCAGTGAGATGTGTCAAGGATTAAAAAATAGACTAAGTTTGAGCCCAAGGTTTCCTTGGGTTTTTTTGT
>CAZTAH010000034.1:0-3051 GCA_964611515.1 uncultured Candidatus Saccharibacteria bacterium
CTGCGCGGTTGTGTCTACAATAACATTACTGCGATAAAAAGCCGCATTCTTTTTAAAGGCTTTGGTTGTAGCAGCGGCGAGGGTTACGGTTGTGCCAACCACGGACTGCACTATCACGTCTTCGGCATTAACATCATCCTGTATGGTGTATTCACGTCCTACCTCTATCCCAGTAGAATCGACTACATCGAAAAAAGCGGCTCCAGCATCAGCGGCGTTTTTGAGATTAGTCCTAGTCGTGTCCATAAGGGCGCAGGAATAACTATTGTCGCCGGCAAACAGGTCGTAGAATTTACCGGTGTTTAACTGGCTCTGGCTGTCTATGACTAATACTGCCTCAATATTGGCTAATTCTCGCATGATGGGTAACATTACTTCATCAGCTATCTTGTCGCCCGTGATAGTCTTAGGTGGTATCTGGCCTAATGTAACGCCCTGTATTAAGCCATAAAGGTAGCCGAAATTGCTGTCTGTGAGGGTTTTAAGGGATTTTAGCAAGGCCATTACGGTATTGCCATTCAGACTATCAATGGGCGATGCGCCGATGTGGTCTGCGCCGCTGTTACCCTCGGTAACGCTATTTATTGCGTTGATAAAGGCATTGAGGAAGGTCTGAATATCAATCCCCCGCTGGTCCATGTTTGTTCTGGTATCATCCGGTGTCCAATCTGGTGTATCTTCCTGTCCCGCGTACTGGAAGGTAAATCCAGCAAATTTATCAAAAGGCATTATCTCACCTCTTTCTTGGTCTGGTAAGTTACAGTAATCGAAACTATTGTCATTCCACGGTTACTGTTGTTTCTGATTTTTAACTGTAAATATTCGCCCTTAATCCCGGCCTTTTCTGGCTGTATGGAAGGATATTCCCGGTTCTTTACTCCGAAGGTGAAGTGTTTAAAACTAAAATTCACAAAGCGGAATATCCCCGCCTCCTGCCGAATCGGTATATCCTCTATGTCCTCGTCCGTGATAAAACTAAGAGTGTGGTCGCTTATCTGTTCTGCACCAAAGGTAATCTTGGCGTACAGGAACTTCTTAATCCACCCCCGACTGCCCATAAATAGCAGTGGTGACTTCCACCATGCGTCAATGGGTTCTGCATCGTCCGAATACCTGCCTTTGTACCGCTTGTAAATAAGCCCTGCCGCATTATCACCGATATAAAGGTTCTCGCCCGATTCCATGAAGCAGGCGGCCTTGCCGGGTATCTGCGTGAATGGGTACCAGCAGTAAATCCCGCCCGATAGATTGGAATATCTCAGGTCAAGGATCCACACCATGTCCTTGATGTGAAGCCAATACTTTTGGTCATAGATGAAGGCATGGGCGGCTTTTCTCTCTGCCATAGTGAAGTCCTGTATTCCAGTCATGGTGTCCCAATCATGGTTTACTTTTTCGCTGACAAGAACAACATTTAACTGCCCTCGCACGAATGAAGGTATAGTGAAGGTCACTCCCTGCTCAGACAAGGCTAATAGCCCTCCTTGTGCTGGCCAGACTGTTCTAGGTGCAATGCAACCGTATTCGTCATTCATCGGCAGTACCGGGAAGGACATAAAGCCTGCATCGTCCGGGCCCGCTACTGAGCTGTAATAGGTTGTCCGCTCTTTATATACCACCTGATAGTCAACCACCCGCCCAAAGCCTGTCACAGCCTCAGCATTGGAGCCTATATCGTCATAGTCATTTACCTTGAAGTAAGTCGGGTCTAAGATGCCACCCTCACGGACAGATGAATACCATCTGCGGTTGCTTATGGCAGGGTTGCCGGATAAGAACACTCTCGTATCGTTCTTGCCGCCCCACTCCTGCGCTATGGTGCATTTGGTGATTACGGTCGGGTCGTTTAATCCTGCTTTGGTGGCTTGAATTACTACGTTGTTATCACCTATGCCCGGTGCAACATCGAAGGTAACAGTCAATCCATCTACACCCAACGTAAAGCCGGTGGTCATTTCTGTGCCGTTCACCCATGCTTTTTCTACGCTGTCAGGTTTAATGCCCAATATGCCGGGCAATTGTAGCTTGTATTCTGTAGCGTCCGCTGTACCGGAGAATGATTCCTTCCATGAGTTGGATAGGTAGTTTAGTTCTTGATAGGTGGTTCCACCTGTCCCGTCCGGCGCTCTGCCTTGGTTGATGGTTGGGACATAACCGACTACATCAGCCACAGGGTTCTTGCCATCGTACTGGCAGTATTCCGCCCCGGTGAGGAAATAACAAACATCGTTCATTGTGAAGAAGGTCACGGGGGCATCAGCTATGCTGGCCTTAGTCCCAGTCATTAGGTCGGTCTTGGTGTCGGTAGCCTCGTCATAACTCCATAGCTTGCCATTCCACGCTACGAGAATTATGGGGGCGGTTGCACCTTCCTTCCAAAACTCGTACATTCCACGAATAGGGAAGTCTCCCCAACTCTCAGCAGTTGCCCTCTCAAAGCCGTACCGCTTCGACCATTTGCCTGAACGCAGTTCCATATTCATTGCATCTGGTGTCTCATTCTCGGCTATCTGGTCAGGCATGGCCATGGTGTTCATGCCACCGGCAAAGCCTGCGGGGAAGGAATAGGCATTTACTGGTGTGGCTTTAGGGGGCTTAATTTGTATTGGTCTGCGGTTTATTGCCATAGTTTAATAGCCCCCTTTACCAGCCGTTGATATTGGTTACTGGTTGCAGGCCATAATTGCCTTCGTTTTGGGTCAATTCAAATTTGCCGTTATTGTAAAGCTGCAAAAGGTAACTGCTGGCATTGTTGTCGTCACCGACTAATATCGTCCCTGCTACTCCCAAAGGCACTATTTCCGTTGCGTCGGGCATGGCATCTATCACCTGCGCTAATTCATCTGCAGTCGGGTTCTTGGGGTCGGCTACGACTATTGCTTTCGGTCTGCGCCAGTAATTGACGATGATTTCCCCGGTCGCGTAACGGTTATAAGCGAAATGGGTCGGGGTAATCTTGTACTCTGCAAACGGTACCCACTGTCTTATATCCCTGCGTATCATCACATTGTTGAATTTCAGCCAGTCAACCGGCAAAGGTTGCTCGAACCA
>CAZTAH010000035.1:0-2952 GCA_964611515.1 uncultured Candidatus Saccharibacteria bacterium
ATTATCGCGCCGGCCTCCTGCCGTCACGATAATTGCATTGCTCACTGTCTGATAAGCTCGCTTATCAAACCTTGCCCTTTATATTGCCCATTGCAGGCCTCTGCCTGCCGGGAGCCCGGCAGGTCCGGCTTTACATAACAAAACATTATGCAAACTTACCAGCGAACTTTTAATTTATTACACCGCCGCAAAGCGGCTGCTATAAAAAATATAACCATATAACGGCGCAGCCCCACCGGCCCCCAGGGGCCTCCCAAAATAAACCACAAATCCAATAAACTTTTGCCGATACTAGTCCTTATGAATCAAATCAATCTTATTCGCAAACTAACTATTATTTCATTATTTGCAGACGACCTGCTAATGGACACTTTCGTTCTTAAAGGCGGTAATGCAATAAGTACTATCTATGGCATAACTGATCGATCATCCATAGACATAGATGTTTCTATGACTGGTAACTTTAAGCCCGAAGAACTAGAAGATATAGAAAATCGCCTTGAAAAAGCCTTAACCACAACATTTTTGGATCATAAATTTGAAGTGTTCGATGTAAAACTAACCCCCAAACCCAAAGAACTTCGAGAATCCACGAAAACATTCTGGGGAGGCTATTCCCTATTATTTAAAGTAATCGAAAAAAATAAAACTCATTTACCATTAGAATCCAAGCGAAAACAAGCTTTACTTCTTGGTCCTGGTAACTCTGCAAAATTTAAGGTTGATATAAGCAGTTTTGAATACTGCGAACCAAAAGAAATCACCTATCTTGACCATTATACAATCTACGTCTATTCCCCAATCATGCTGGTCTACGAAAAATTACGCGCAATCTGCCAACAAATGCCCGCCTATACCGAATTAGTCCAACAAAAACCACGTCCTAGAGCACGAGATTTTTACGATATTCACACAATAATTGAGGCTAAAAACCTGGCAAACACAGTGTTTGACAACAACAATATTATAATCTTGTCAGAAATCTTTAAAGCAAAAAAAGTGCCTTTAGATTTATTAGCCAAAATAGGAAACCAAGACCAAAGGGATTATCACACAGCAGACTTTGAAACGCTTATTGATAATATTTCCAATAAAAATAACTTACAAGACTTTGACTTTTACTTTGATTATGTTGCTAAATTAGCTCTCGAGTTACATTCCCTCTGGAAAAAACAAGCGCCATCTGTCTGAATATTTTTTACTTTTTATCTTATAAGTTAAGTAAAAATCATATTCAATTCCAATGTTTTCTACCAGTTTTAGCATAGATTCATCATATCCGGCTTTATCCAAATAAAACCCTACAACCTGGTGATACGGATACGTATAATCAAGCTTTCTCAGCGTTGCCAGCAAGCGATTTACAGAAATCTGTCCTTTGGCAGCTTTATATGCCTTTAAAACCTCTATAGGACCACCCGCATAACTGGGCCTAACGCTAACATCTATCAAAGTCCTCTCCATATCTGTAACCCGAAGAGTTGTATTATTAAAATCAAAGTTTTTTACACCAAACTGCTCAACGTTTTTGCCGAAAAGCAAGTAAATTTCCACATCATCATATTTAGCAATTTGATTGGACTTTCTCATATTACAAGCAAAAGCCTTATCAATATTAGCTTGTTCCAGTTTTGGGGAATTGTTGTTATTGCTTTTTCTGAGCTCGATGTTAGTATAGATTACCTTCGGAAGATTTTCTGTTAAACCATGCAAAAACAAAGCCGTATAATGGCTCAAATAAGAATTGCCTCTCAAACTTTGTGCTACCTCAAACGCACTAGCACCATCACTTACATAACGGACAACCTCTTTCTCAAGTGGCATCTTAATAATACTTTCCTTTATAAGCCTTTCCTCAGTTAAAAATTTTAAAAATTCCGTTAAGCTTATTTTGCTTGGCAGCCCAAGTTTATAAACACAATATTCCAACAAACTGCTAACTCCTACTTTTGTAAACACATTCTGTCCACAAGTCATAATGCGCTTAGCTATAGCAGTTTTCCGATTATCCATTATTTGAAATCTGTCAGGTCTAGCCAAAATAAATTCCTTTATTATGATTAGTATATATACTAATCACTTTACAATAAAATGCAACAAAATAGTCCCAAAAACCATTGTCAACAATCATTTTTAACTATTAAAAGTAGTAACAAGTTAGTATATATACTATATATTGTAACAACTTTTAAACCTTTTTACCGAGTCTATTATTTATCTCTTTTTTGTTTTGAAGACTGCTTCATAGGTTTAAACTGCAAAAATGTTATTGATGGCAACAATACCTGCATGTTCACGTCAGAAAATGGTCCACGGCCGGAAACAATAGCTAATAATTCGCGAGCTGCAGAATACAACAATGCTGGCCCATTGACCGTTACAAGTTGCTCTGTCTTTTCCGGCCCGTGGCTTTCAAAAAATTCTTTCATAACTTCGAAAAAGCCAACCATAACGATTTTGAAAGCAAACGGCTCATTGCCGTCTTTACTAAGATTCTGTGTGATAGTCAATCTGATTCTTCGCAAAAGAGGGTTTTTATCTTCAGCAGTTTCAAAGAAAACCTGAAAATCCTTTACTTTGACGTCTTTATCTTTATCAAAGTCTGGATTGGCTTTACAGTTGATTTCTTCAACAAAATAGCGATGTAATTGCAGTGGTGATAAAGTCATTATTTCATTGCCCCCATTTAATAGCCTTGTCCCAGCCAATTTCGTCGCAATAATTGCTTGATGCAATTAAGTCTCCTGTGGGTGGTTTTATACTTCCAAATTCCATCCAATAAACCTTTGTTTCTGGGTTTTCAATGTCCGCAAGTTGAAACTCCCATTCAGCTTCCAGACTCCTGGCGATTAGCACAAGAGTTTCTATTGTGAAGTTGGTGTTTCCTTTAAGAATTTTTGAAACGTAAGCTCTGTTTTTGCCAAGTTTTCTGGCAAGATCGGCCTGGGTTAT
>CAZTAH010000036.1:0-2662 GCA_964611515.1 uncultured Candidatus Saccharibacteria bacterium
GTGCGCAGGAGAGGACTTGAACCTCCACGCTCGTGTGAGCACATCCACCTCAAGGATGCTTGTCTACCAGTTTCAACACCTGCGCTTGTTTTTTAATTATAAGTTAAATTTAGTTTTTTTTCTACTACAAAGAAAAAACACACTTTTGTGTGTTTTTTTGTTTTTTATTCTTCTTTTTTGTCTTCAGTCTCCTCTGTCTCTTCATTCTTCACCTCCTCTTTATTTTCTTCTTCTGGTGCTTCTTGTTTTTCTGTTTCCTCTTTTGGATTTTCTGTTTTTACTGTTTCTGTTATTTCTACTACTTCTGTTGTTTCTATTTTTTCTTCCTTGATTTCTTCAATCTCATCTGTTGTCCCAGCTGCTTCTTCCTGTTCTTCTTTTGTTAGAGTAATACTCTTTAGTCTCTTTCTGACTTCTTTCACCGCCTTATCTCTTATGAAGTAAAGTTTGTTTCGGCGAGTTTTAGATTTCCTTAATATCTCTATTTTTTCTATATTAGGAGAATATAAAGGAAAAATTCTTTCAACCCCAACCCCAGAAGCAACTCTTCTGACTGTAAAAGTGGCACCTGGTTCTAGTCCATGTTTGCGACTTAAAACTAACCCTTCAAATGCCTGAAGTCTTATTTTTCCTTTTTCTAATATTTTACTCCATACCTTTACGGTATCCCCTGCTTTAAAGTCTAAGTTTCTTCTTTCCTCTATGCTGACAGGAGTAAATTGTTCTGCTGTTATTTCTTTTTCCATGGCAATTACTTTATCATATAAAGAGTTTTTCGGCAACTGTTTTATTCTATTTTTTATTACTTCTTTTTTTTCCTTTTGGGAAAAATTTTACAAATACAGGAATTGCTGAAATAAAAATAATTAATAGGGCAATTGGGATTATGTATTCATCTAAATTGGGTATCAAGCTGCCCAAAAAGTACCCTGCCAAAGTCATTGAGCAGACCCAAAAAACCCCTCCGACTATATTATAGGCAGCAAAAACCCTATACTTCATTTTCCCTATTCCTGCTACGATGGGAGCAAATGTTCTAATGATTGGAACAAAACGAGCAATAATTATGGTAAAGCGACCATGTTTTTTATAAAACTCTTCTGTGTCTACAAGTCGTTTTTTCTTAAAAAAGAAGCCTTTATCTTTTTCAAAAAGTTTTCTTCCAAATTTTTCCCCAGACCAGTATCCAACAAAATCACCTAATATTGCTGCTATGATACAACCTATCACCAAAAGCTTGATGTCAAAAAATCCCTGAAAAGCAAATAATCCAGCAGTAAACAAAAGAGAGTCTCCTGGAAAAAAGAAACCTAGAAAAACTCCTGTTTCCAAAAAAACAATCAGAACTATTCCGATTATTCCAACTGTTTGAATTATGTTAACTGGATCTAGCATTAATGAACTCTTGCCCCAGAAGGAACCTCACTTTCTGGCACTAAAAAGATGGGTTGGCCCGTTGAGTCATTTATGGCTAACAACATTCCTTCAGAATTAAATCCTTTTATTTTTCTTGGCTCCAAATTAATTATATACAGAAACTGTTTATTAATTAATTTCTCATAATCAGGGTAATCTTCACGAAGCCCAGAGACTATTTGCCTAAGCTTATTGTTTCCCTCTTCGTCTTTTTCCCCAAAGTCTATTTGAAAAGACAGGAGTTTGTCTGTCTCTGGCACAACCGAAACCTCTTTTACTGTTCCGACCCTAATGTCTAATTTTTTAAAATCATCAAAACTTATGTATTCCATAAAATATCTATATTCTTAATTACTAAAAACTGTATTGTTTTTTCTGTCTAAATATCTTTGTAAGATTAGAGTGGCAGCTACGGCATCCTCCCTTTCTGTTTTTTTCTGCTGAGTTTTCCTGGCTTGATTTTTTTCTTTTCCATAAATTTCATTTTTGTCCAAATAATTGCGAGCATGAACTGTTGTCATAAACTCTTTTTCAAAGTGGACAGGTAATTTTAACTCTTCTTCTATTTTTTCTTTAATTTTTTTAATTTCTGCCATAATTAAATTATCTTGACCGCCTGAATCAACTGAGTAGCCAATAATTATTTCCAATATGTTTTCTTCTCCGCAAATATTGTGGATGAGGTCTATTGTTTCTTGGTTATTTTTAATTATTCTATAAGGAAAGGCTAAAGAGCCCAGTTCATCCGACAGGGAAATTCCTATTCTTTTTTCGCCATAATCTATTCCTAAGTATTTCATCTTTCTTATTACATATTAACATAATTGTTTAAAAAATATATTTCTGCTAAAATTTAAAAATGGATGTTAGTATGTTAACACAAGGAAATATTTGGATATTGATAATTTCTATATTTTGGATATTACCATGGAAGGGATATGCAACGTGGACAGCAGCTCGAGAGAGAGACAAGGTTTGGTTTATTGTTTTACTTCTTCTTAATACCGTTGGTATTTTAGAAATTATCTATCTTTTTTATATCGCTAAAAAAGACCCTACTAATATAATTAAACTAATCAAAAGGGAGGTAAAGAATACAAGATAGAGGCCAACAAAAACGCTTGAAAAAGAAACAAGAATGAGGTAATCTTGGAAATGGAAGCGTGGCTGAGTGGTTTAAGGCACCTGTCTTGAAAACAGGAGACCATGAAAGTGGTCCGTGAGTTCGAATCTCACCGCTTCCGCC
>CAZTAH010000037.1:0-2634 GCA_964611515.1 uncultured Candidatus Saccharibacteria bacterium
TAAAAGACCCCCTCCTTATTGGATTGGTGCGCCTGTCATCATCCTTTGGATTTCTGCCTCCATCTGTTCGGGTGGAAGTGCTTGTAGCTGTTGCCTCATTTCCAACGGTAGGCTGTAGAAAAACTGTGCCTCCGCTTCAAATTGGCTGTTATCTGGTTCGGTTGGTACGGGATTATTCGGGTCTTGTGCGCTCATAGCAATTGCTTTTTGCTCGTCTATGAGTTGCTGTTTCTTATCAATCCTCCCGTTCGGCAACCGTTCAAGGAACTGGATAAATGTAATGTGTCCGTCCCTTAAAAGATTGGTTAGGTTCTCGATATTGGATTCTTCGCTCCAAAAACTCGATGCACCAACTTCAATCTTGACATTCATTATCAACTTGTCTTTGTCTTTAGCGGTAAACTCCTTGTAAACGACATTCCCGTCTTGGTCTTTCATGGGAATCTTTCTACCGACAACGTAGTAATTCACCATGAATTCAGCCCAAATCAAGAAGATATCCTCGACAAACTGGTACATTCTTGATTGCTGATTTTCTAACGGCAATGCTGACGCTTTCTGTGCCACAATTAATGCGGAAGTGTTGTCTGCTCTTTCCTGTCCTAAAGCGGCATCAGTAGCACCTTGCATTTCCTTTGTGTACTTGATTGCATAGTCAATAACCATTAATACAGCAGCGTTGAAGTTTCCTGCCGATAACTGTTGAATTACCCCGTCAACCGTTCCCTGTACGGGGATTGCTGTTGCTACATCGTTTGTCCAACCGCTTATTCTTGTGGCATCAAACGCAACCTTGCCGAATGAGTTGTTCATGAACCACAGCATACAGATAGAGAACATCTTGTTTATAAACCGTTGGTTCGGATGAATCACCGTACATTCTGCGTTGCCGTGGTAACAGTTTTCCGCTTCGTCCCAATTTGCCCACGCTATCGGGTAAAGTGAGATTTTAGCGTTTACATCTTTGCGGATCGTGACATACTGCGTTGACTTGCTCCAATGCACGACTCCGTCTTTCTTGTAGTACATGATGTAGGCATTGCACTTGCCTGTGGAATCGTCACCCTCAATTTCAATCTGTCCGTACTTGCCGACTTGCGTTTCTGTGTTTTGGTCGCTTGTAATTCTGTCACGCTCTGACTTAGGTACCCCGTATCGTTCCGCTTCTGCCCGTAGGTTCTCTACCGTGTCACGAACAAGCAAGATTATCCACGGTTGCTTCTGTGGGTTCGGTTCGTTGGGCTTGCCAAAGAACACGTTACCGCTATGTACTCGCTCGGTTACAAAGTCACCCTTTGCCTTTTGTCCTGTCTTAATGGTGTCGTCCCAATAGGTATGGGCACACATATCACCAGTAACGAACCCGTCACGAAGGAACCGTCTAAGCATGGAGTCCATTTTCAGCTTTTCCCACCGCACTTCTGCGTTGCCTGACAGGAGTCTCGCCATCTCGCCAAGTTCAACCTCTGCCATTACAGATTCATCTTGTCGCATCTCGTCTGTAATTTCACCGTATTGCGTGACTCCTTCAATACCGTAAACCGCTTTTACCTTTTGGCTCGACAGGGCAGCGATTTTGTAGTCCATTATCCGTTTCTCAATATTGAAAACAGGTGTCGGAACATTGCCCTTTACGGTGTCACCCCATTGGAATCCGTTGATGTAGTTCTCGTTTTCCGAAGTCCGATTGTAGTAATTGATTTTCTGATTGTAGTTATAGGCATCGTTAAATCGCCTATGCGCTGTTGTTTCGATAGGTAAATCCATCCCATCACCTCTTTTCAAGCAATAAAAAAGCCCATTTAATCATATTACACCTTCTGTAAAACAAAGTTGAAATTGCTCTCCGTCTGTTCCGCATATATGGTCTTGAAGTTCCCGTGGTAGATGTTGCGGAAGTCTGACATTGTGGTTTTCCCTATCTGCTTTTCGTATTCGCTACGGTCTAAAAAGACCAATGTTTCCGGCTGAATGACTCGCTTATGTGACGGGTCGCCCCATGTCCATACACCGCATGGCACAGATGCAAAGAATAATCCGTTAGGTTTGAGGATTCTGTAATACTCGTTCCATTCCGCAAAGAAAAACTCGTAGTCGCCTTGATAGGCTAAATGTTCTAATACTTGGTATGCGTGTATCTCGTCAAATTCCTCTGCTAAGAATGGGAGTGGGTGTACCGTCAAATCCCATACGATATCTGGGTTATGGTCGGGGTTAATGTCAAGCCTTGTTACATTCTCAAAGTCCTTGTTGCCTATGTAGATGTCCTTTTCAGTTCGGCTGCCGCAGCCCATTAGGAGTTCTTTCACTTCGCCACTCCCTTTGCTTGTGGGTCGCCATCGTACATAAGCATACTGCGTAATGCATCGTCTAAAGAGTTTTCCTCTTTCTTGGCTTCTGCTTTGTCTACTACCTTTTGTACCGTTTCCGTAACCGCTTTTATCGGCTCAAGTTTCGGCTGTTTGTCCTCTCGGACAGCATGACCGAATTTGAATCCGACAGAAAAGGCAACGACACAGGCAAGAAACACCAATATGCCGAAGATGTAATAGGTTAGCATCTTATCCCTCCTATTCTCCAATTCATTGACTCTTTGAGTCGGCGTAAGATGTGGTTAATCATCGGAATCACCAA